>CAIUFY010000170.1 GCA_903898555.1 uncultured Actinomycetes bacterium | reverse complement strand
CCCGCCCCCCGGAAAAGTCCGGTGGATGCAACCATGGTCATGTCGCGCGGCGTCAAGATGAGCGATCTCGAGGAAAGCGGCACCCGCGTGGGCGGCTTCGACACCAACGCCGCCTTTTCCAAAAAGTCCAACAAGACCAACCGCGTTTTCCTGGTGATCGGCATTGTCGTCGGCGTCGTCATCATCGGTTTGATCGTTTACGCGCTGAAAAGATTATTCCTTAATAATCTAGCAACTCGGCAAGGTTTTTTGGATCTGGTGTTAGCTCGCCATGTTCAATCTTGCGTGCCATCTCTACGACCTTTGAATTAACTGGAGCTTCCTTTCCAAAGGATTTCAGTGTCTTCACAACAAGTCCGTTTATTTCATTTACTTCGCTGTGCCGAGACTTCTGCCAATCCTGCAAAATAGTTGTTGTTGATGATGGAAGTACAAAACCTTGCATCAAAGTATCAAGAAGTGTTTCGACAACCTGTTCCTCGTTTGCAATATCTTTGGCGGTCAATCCAAAAATAGGCAATAACGTATTACCAAGCAACTTGGATGCAAGCTGTGCTTCCTTGCCGCTAGCAATCATAAAAGCACGCATTTCTGGGATAAGGATTGCTTCGCGCATTGGCATACCAAGAATTGCGGTCGGAACAAGAGTTGTAGCGTTACTAATAATTTTGGTCCACTTTGTTGATCGAATATCGGAAACAATATCAACACTTCCGCTATGGCGCAGCAGTGAGGCAATTTCCTCTTCCCGGCCTTGAGTAGATACGTCAAGTGCGCCAACCGCAAACCAAGAACGATTATGACCAGAATGTCGTTCAATTATTGCGGGTTCAAACATTGCAGATGTAATTTCAAGTACGCAACCCATGGTGCGATTTATTCCTACAACACCGACAATGTCATCAATTGACATTCCATTTTGCACACCTACAAGTAAGCCATCCTCTTTGAGGTAAGGCTCGATTAATTGCGCCGCCCACTTTGAGTCATAGGCTTTCATCACCATGAGGACTACATCAAACTTTTCTTTCAAGGTAGCTACTTCACATAAATGCATTGTGCGAACTTGAGTTGTGACTGATTCTTCTGGTGTGTTGATAGTAATTCCGTGCGCACGCATCGCCTCAACGTGTGCTGGCCATTGCTCAATGAAAACAACATCCAGGCCAGCGCGAGTTAAATCCGCGCCAATTGAAGCTCCGTTTGCTCCTGTACCTAGAACCGCTATTTTTTTAGACATATCAGCCTTCCTTTTCAGTTTGGTCTTGCAGCTCTAGCCGAGTCCGGCGGATATGTCCAAAAAGGATTCTTTCAGCGTCATCTAGGTCTGCCCTCTTAATTGCGTTCATCAGCAGCGTATGTTCAAGGTGCGCTGAAGTGAAGTGTTCACGCTCTAAAATCTGGCTATAACGACGGCGGTATGGCTGAGTTGTATTCCACATTCGCTGCACAATCTCGCCTAAGTATGAAGTAATCGCACCTTCGTAAGTGAGCAAGTGAAATTCACGGTCGTATTTTAAGAATTGCTCAACAGTCGTCGCCGTGTTGAGTTTTTCAAGAATAACTTCTAACTCTTTAATCAGTTTTGTTGTGAGATGCGGAATGCTCAATCTCAACATCAATGGCTCGACACGTTCGCGTATTTGGTATAGCTCTTCAAATTCGGCAAAATCTAATTCGGTAATCCATGCACCAGAGTGACTTTTAATTGTTACAAGACCATCTGCTTCGAGCATTCGCAGCGCTTCACGAATAGGAGATCTACTGGCACGGAATTCTTCAGCAAGTTCATCTTGGACCAATCGCGCTCCAGGTTTGTACTTTCCAGCAAGAATGCTCTCTTTTAGTTCACCGGCGATAGCCTGACTAGTTGCGATATTTTCATCAGAAACAAGAACCATAACTAGACGCTTACTTTTCTGGTGTTGCTGGATGCCAAAGGCGCAGCGAAGTTTCTTTTTCGTAAGCCTTTCCATTTGGATAGCTCACCAATTCACATTGCATTCCCCAAGGGGTAAAGAAATATAACCAGCGCTGTCCTTCGCTGTGGCTCTTACTGTAAGTAGGTTCGCCTAATACACGAACGTTGTTGTCGAGTAAATATTGATAAGCAAGATCAAAGTCATCTACATAGAAAGCCAAATGATGACCGCCAATGTCGCTATTTCGCGGTTGAGGCAGTTGGCCATCTGCTGATGTGTATTGAAAGATTTCAAAGTTCGGTCCGAACTTGCACCGAAAGAAGCGGAGTTCTTTCATGATCGTTCGTGGATTCACATTGAGATGTTCAAGCATCCAGTCGTTGTCATCATTCTTGAATGGCCCCAGTGCATAAACTTTTTCGCACCCGATGATGTCGACGAAGAATCTTTCTGCCTCATCGAGATCAGGGACAGTAAAACCAATATGTTCGGTGCCGCGTAAGCCAGGAAGTGCCACCGGAGCTCCTTTCGAGTGATTGGATACAATCTAAAGGATATTTTCGATTATTACTAGGTTGTTATCAAATATTTATTGCGATTGGATGCAATCGAACCTAAAGTGGGTAACCCCAACGTCGAGGAGCATCGTTATGGCCGTTCGTATCCCACTCTCACCTAGTAAGCCATGGGTTGAACTTCGGTCTACCCCCGAAGATTGGGCAGCGGCAGATCCGCGACTTCTAGAAACGCTTTTGGGCCAAGGCCACATCATTCGTGCATTCGAAGAAATTTTACTCACCTTAGCAACAGAGGGTCTTGTACATGGACCAGTGCATAGCTCAATTGGCCAGGAGGGTGGCGCAATTGGATCTGCATATAGTTTGAACACTGGCGATGGAGTAAATGGCTCACACAGAGGCCATCATCAATTCTTAGCAAAAGTCTTAAATCACGTTTCAGGAAATCAACTTGATGTAAATAATCTCATCACACCAGCTATTCAAGAAGTAATTCAGCGCACGATGGCTGAAATTTTGGGGTTAGCGCAAGGGTATTGCGGGGGTCGTGGTGGTTCCATGCACCTTCAGTGGCTAGATGCTGGCGCATTAGGTACAAATGCAATCGTGGGCGGTGGCGCTCCACTTGCTGCCGGAAATGCATACGCACAATCTCGCTCTGGAACAAACAATGTATCTGTAACATATTTCGGAGACGGCGCTGTAAATATCGGTTCAGTTCTTGAAACGATGAACATTGCAAGCGCTTGGAAATTGCCTCTTTGTTTCTTCATTGAAAATAACCGCTACGCAGTTTCAACACACGTTAGTGAAGTAACCGGAGAGCCACGATTGTCGGCTCGCGGAACAGGTTTTGCAATTCCTTCTTGGTTTGTAGATGGCATGGACCCACTCGCAGTTCATTTAGCTATGACAGAAGCAAATGAAATTATGCGTAATGGTGGCGGCCCAACAATCATCGAAGCAGATGTATATCGATACTTCCACCAAAGCGGACCATTCCCTGGAAGCGCATTTGGATATCGCTCTAAGGAAGAAGAAGCTGAGTGGAAAGCGCGCGATCCACTCTTGCGCCTAGCAAATGAAATGAAGAATTTAGGTTTGATTGACGATGAAGGCATCGCTTCTGTTCGTAAGCAAGCAGTTGATTCATGTGCTCTAGCCGTTGCCCAACTCTTTGAAGAAGATCCAGAAAAGGCTGGAAAGAGGCGTATTAAGCCTGCTTTGTGGCCTGACAAATCTTTCGTGGATGTAGGAATTCGTGGAGATGCTTCAGAGCTAAATGGCTTGACCTTCACTGAACCAGCAACCATTGCAGCAAGAACAACGATGAAATACGCAGATGCGGTTGCATCCGTTCTTGACCGTCGATTAGAAACCGACCCTCGGATTGTTATCTTGGGTGAAGATGTTCACCGGCTCAATGGCGGAACAAACGGCGCAACAAAAGGTTTGTCAGCAAAATATCCAGGACGAGTTCTTGGAACTCCAATCAGCGAAAATGCGTTTGCCGGCTTAGGTGGCGGAATGGCAATGGATGGTCGCTTCCGTCCAATTATTGAATTTATGTATGCCGACTTTATGTGGGTTGCAGCAGATCAGCTATTCAATCAAATCGGCAAAGCCCGCCACATGTTTGGCGGAACTCACGATATCCCTGTTGTGCTTCGCACAAAGGTGGCGATGGGTAGCGGATATGGATCACAACATCTTATGGACCCAGCAGGTGTAGTTGCAATGCAGCCTGGTTGGAGAATCATCGCTCCGTCTTCTGCTGCTGAATATATCGGCTTGATGAATACTGCTCTCGCGCTTAATGATCCCGTACTAGTACTTGAACACGTTGATCTTTATCAGGAGCAAGAAGAAATCCCAGAGAACTTTGACTATTACCTTCCATTGGGTAAGGCTCGAGTTGCGCAAACTGGTGAAGAAGCAACAGTGATTTCATATCTCTCCATGGTTAGAAAGACTCAAGCAGCTATTGCTGAACTTGGAATGAGCGTTGACCTCATCGATTTACGTTGGTTAGACCGAGCAAGTATCGATTGGGAAACCATCGGAACAAGTATTAAGAAGACCAACAATGTAATTATTGTTGAACAAGGTGCTCGGGGAACGGGCTATGGAGCTTGGTTATCAGATGAAATCCAACGCCGCTTCTTTGATTACCTTGATCAACCAGTTCAACGAGTGACCGGCAAGGAAGCATCTCCAAGTATTTCAAAGGTCCTAGAGCGTGCAGCCTTTGCTGGCGTCGAAGAAGTTGTTGAAGGCTTACGCGCCCTCAAGGCAAATAAGGGCGGAAAATAATGGCTTCAATGATGAGAATGCCAGCTTTGCTGGCAGATGCAACCGAGGCAATTCTTTCGAAATGGCTTGTTAAAGAGGGAGATGCCTTTGAAGTTGGGCAGCCTCTTGCTGAAGTCGAAACTGAAAAAGCACTTGTTGAAGTTCCAGCCGAGACTGCAGGAATTCTCGGTAAGTATCTAGTTGCAGAAGGCAAGAATGCTCAAGTAGGTCTTCCTATCGCTGTCCTTCTTTCTCAAGGGGAAGATGTTTCTGAAATCGACAAACTCTTAGCTGGCGTAACAGTTGCAGCTCCGGTTGCAGCCCCAGTACCGGTAGTTGAAGTTGCAACCACTCCCGTGGTTCAAGCCGCACCTCAACAAGCTGTGCCTGCAAGATCCGGTCGAGTCTTTGTCAGCCCTATTGCTCGCAAGCTTGCTCGTGAGCTCGGTGTCGACATCAATTCCATAATTGGCACTGGTCCAGACGGTCGAATTGTTAAAGCTGATATCTACGCCGCTAAATCAGTAGTCGGTGCGCCAGCGCAGGTAGTAACAATGAATTCCACTGAGGCTCTTCCACATTCACGCATGCGTAAAGCGATTGCTCGCCGCCTTACCGAGAGCAAAACAACCGTCCCACATTTCTATCTATCAGCGGCTCTTATTGCCGATGACTTCCTAGAACTTCGGAAGAAACTCAACGAATGGACTACGCAAAAAGTTTCAGTTACTGACTTGATCTTGAAAACTGTTGCAGCAGCTTATTCGGATGTTCCAAAAGCTAACTGTGTTTGGGGCGATGAGGCAATGCAATTTTTCAACACGGTCGACATTGCTGTTGCCGTCGCGACAGAAAATGGATTGGTAACCCCCGTTGTTCGTGGCGTAGAGAAATTCCGTTTGGATGACTTAGCGAAAACCACAGGAGATCTTTTTGGCCGGGCCCGAGATGGGAAACTAAAGCAGGATGAGATTCAAGGCGGAACCATCTCAGTAACAAATCTTGGAATGTATGGGACAGATGAGTTCTACGCGATTATCAATCCGCCACAATCAATGATCTTGGCTGTCGGAGCTGCGAAGAAGAAGCCAGTTGTTAAGGGCGATCAAATAGTCCCTGCAACGGTTATTAACTTTACGCTCTCGGTGGATCATCGAAGTATTGATGGGGCTTTAGCCGCAGAATGGCTTGCAGCGTTCTCAAAGCGTTTCGAAAATCCGATGTGGATGGTTGTCTAGCTAGTTGCAACTAACCAAGCAAAGTAAGTAATCGAGCAATCTCTGCAGCAACTGCAGTGCGAGCGGGCTTTATGTATTTGCGTGGATCAACGAGCTTTGGATCACCGCTGAGAGCAGCTCGGACTTCATTGCTAAAAACATGATTGAGATGCGTGGCGATATTTATTTTCCGCATCCCTGATGCAACGGCTTTTTGAAGATCGGTATCTGAAACTCCAGAAGATCCATGAAGGACGAGTGGAACAGGAACAACTGCGGCAAGTTCCTTAATCAATTCAAAATCCAAAGTGGCATCTCGAGTTGTCATGGCGTGTGATGAACCCACAGCAACTGCAAGTAAATCCACTCCCGTTGCTTCTACGAACTTCTTTGCTTCTGCCGGGTTTGTTCGCACTCCAGGTGCGTGCACTCCATCTTTCCCACCAACTTCGCCAAGCTCTACCTCAAGAGATGCACCATATTGTTTGCAGAGTTTTGCAAGTTCGGCACTCTTTGCAACATTTGTAGCAAAATCTAATTTGGAACCATCGAACATAATTGAATCAAAACCAAGGTCAAGGGCTTGCCTGATGAGGTTTTCGTCTTCAGCATGATCAAGGTGTACTGAGATATCTACCTCGGACTGCTCGGCAATGGCTTGGCAAGCACGAGCAATAGGTTTTAAGAAACCATGATATTCAACAGCATTTTGTGAAATTTGAAAGATAGTTGGGAGCTTTGACGCATTTGCTCCAATGGCATATGCCTCCGCATGTTCAATCAAGATGACATTAAAGGCACCAATCGCACCGCCACGTTTTGCCGCGGCATGTACCAACGACGCTCCAGTGAACTTATGCTCGCCTTCCTCTTTATGCGATAACAATCTCTACACCTTGCTCTTCGAGTGACTTCTTTACGCGTGGGTCTATGCCTGCATCAGTAATAATGACATCAATTTCGCTAAAAGGCGCGATTGTGGCAAATGAGCGATTCTCAAACTTTGAAGAATGGGCGACAATCACGACTCTATTTGCACGAGATGCAAGCATTCGATTTATCCGCGCTTCGTCTTCATACGCTGCGGCTGCACCTGTATCAGGATGCAAACCTTCCACGCCGAGAAATGCAACATCGATAATTACTTCTTCAAGAACAGCTTCTGCGTAAGGCCCTGTCAATTCATACGATTGAGCTCGAGCAACGCCTCCTGTGACAACAATTCGTATTTGATGGCGAACAGTTAGCTCAGTTGCGATATTTAATGCATTTGTTACAACGGTGAGCGGTGGGCGTTCAGTATCGTCCCCAGGTGCAAATTCAGGTGATGCGGCAAGGGCGCGAGCAACTTCTGTCGCTGTTGTTCCTCCATTTATTCCAACAATCTGATGCCTCTTGACCATGCCTGCCGCTACAAGTGCAATCCGCTTCTTTATTTCATCATCTTTAGCAACCTTGTATGTCAGCGGTAAATTAAAGGAGCCACCTGTCGCTGATGCACCACCATGTGTGCGATTGAGAAGTTGTCTTGCAGATAACGCATCAAAGTCGCGACGGATGGTTGCAGGCGAGACACCTAGGATTTGTGCTGCTTCCTCAACTTCAACAGAACCACGTTCTACGACTAACTCTAAAATGCTATTGAGTCGGTCTTGCTTGCTCACTTCACACTTCCTGCAGTTAATCCTCCGACGAGATATTTTTCAATAGCTGCGAAGAGGATCACGACAGGAACAATTGCTATGAGAGATCCTGCAAAGAGGAAATTCCAGTGAACTTGATACTGGCCAATAAGAGTGGTGAGACCAACCGTGAGAGGCTCACGAGCCGGTGTTGAAATCAATGTTAGCGCGATGACATATTCGTTCCATGCTGCAATAAAGGTGAAGATAAAGGCTGTAACTAGACCCGGTAGGGCAAGTGGCAAGATGACGCGGCGCAGTGTGCCAAAACGGGTCGCACCATCAATCCAAGCCGCTTCTT
>CAIUFY010000169.1 GCA_903898555.1 uncultured Actinomycetes bacterium | reverse complement strand
TCGCCATCATCCCCGCCCATGCGTAGCGCAGGGTCAAATGGCACCGATGTCAAAAGGGGCACATCTGCGCCAATGAGAGTTGAAAGTCTTTTGGCAGTTTCTAATCCGCCACCGCTTCCAAAAAGCGAAATTGCTTCGCCGCAATGTGGGCAGGCGATATCAGACATGTTTTCGACGACACCGACAATATGTTGCTTAAGTTGGTGGGCAATTCGGCCTGCGCGCTCGGCAATCTCTGCAGCTGCTACCTGAGGTGTCGTTACGACCAAAATTTCGGAGGCCGGAATCAATTGGCCCAAGCTAATTGCAATATCGCCAGTGCCCGGCGGTAAATCTAGAAGAAGCAAATCTAAATCGCCCCAATATGCATCACTAAGAAGTTGTTCTAAAACCTTGTGAAGCATCGGTCCACGATAGGCAACAGGATCGGCGCGGTCAGGTTTAAACATCTCCATCGATACAACTTTGACCCCATAACTTTCGAGAGGGATAAATGTTTGATCAATTGCTGTTGGTCGTTGCCCAACTAATTTCATCAAGCGCGGGATGGAGTGTCCATAAACATCCGCATCCAATATTCCAACTTTTAACCCACGCGATGCGGCAGCTACGGCAATATTCACAGTCAGAGATGATTTCCCGACGCCACCCTTGCCTGATGCAATTCCAATTACCCGTGTAAGTGAGGAAGCTTGTGCAAAAGGAATGAATTTTTCGACTCCCCCATGCAATATCTTCTTTACATTATTTCGCTGCTCTTCATTCATCACACCAAACTTAAGAATAACTTCTGTAACTTCTTCGACAGATTTAAGCGCGGCCTCAACATCATTTTTCAATCGATCCCGCATTGGACAACCTGAAATTGTCAGCAAAATTGTTACTGATGCTTTGCCCTCATTGAAATCAACGCTTTCAATCATTCCCAAATCTGGAAGGGGGCGATGAAGCTCTGGATCTGAAACGGTTGCAAGCTGGGCATGAATTTTTTCAATAATTTGTGTTGTCATAGGAGGTCAGGATCAATCTGCGCTTTCTTTTTGTCGGACTTTTCTAAACTAAAACCGGAATTGATCTCAGTAGAAATTTCGTCGAGGGAGTTTCCAATTGTCTTTCTAATGAGCTTCTTGGGGTGTAAATCCGTCACATCCAAATCTTCAAATCCTGGCCCGAGATTTTCACGAAGTTCGGCTGTTGCGGCATTGGCAATATCGCGAAGTTTTCGCACGAGTTTCGCTGCATCTGTAGCAACGTTAGGAAGGCGATCAGGCCCAATCAGGATAAGGGCTAGAACGATGAGCGTTAAGAATTCTCCACCACCTATTCCAAACATGGTGAAAGCGTACCCCTAGCTCGGTCGCTAGTTTGTCAGGCTTTTGTGGCAAGCAAAACGCCCTGGCCTACGGGCAATAATGTAGATGTCCAATTTGTGTCCTCTTTAACAAATCTAATTCCGTCGCGACGGGAGATACTTTCAAAATCCCTCTGAGTTGGATCTGCTACTTTGCCACCGCTCAACGCATGATCAATGAAAAGCGTCCCGCCTCGGCGCAACAATCGATACGCCTCTTGCACAAGATCCATGACATCTTCTGCAGGTCGGATGACTACAAGGTCATAATTTTCGTCTGCAAGCTTGCCAACGACTTCAAGAACGGTTCCCGTAATGAGTCTGTAGCGTGCTGGGGCGATGCCTGACTCTTCAAAACTCAATCGAGCACTTGCAGAGTGCTCGCGTTCGGTGTCAATTGAAGTTAGTACTCCATCTTTTGGCATTCCTTGAAACAACCAAAGGCCGCTTACGCCTGAACCTGTTCCAATCTCTACAACGGATTTCGCGTTTAGCGATTTGGCAACGTACTGCAAGAGCCCGCCCACTGCTGACGATGGATCAGATGCACCCATCTCAACGCCATTTGCTCTGGCCTGTTGTAAATGAATTTCTTCTCTTGCAAAACTTTCTGAATAAGCAGTCATGTCGCCACGATTTTGAAGAGTCATAGTGAAGCTATCCATTCGATAAGAAGGCGTGGACCAAAACCTGTTCCACCTTTTACAAATTCCCCAGCATCCACATCAGATCGCCCTGTTCCTGCAATATCTAAGTGAACCCAGTTTCTTTTTCCAACAAATTCTTCAAGAAATAGTGCAGCGGTTATGGAACCGCCTCCAAAGTGCTGCTTCGCGGCAGTGTTATTTAAATCAGCAAGATCACTTTCAAGGCTAACGGCATAGTCATCTACCAACGGCATACGCCAAACGCGATCACCTATTTCAGAGCCAATTTCCTTTAACGTTGCAGCAAGGCTGTCATCGCGGGTGTACATAGCTGCATATTGCCTACCAAGACCGAGTGTTGCAGAGCCCGTAAGAGTTGCTACGTCTACCAAATAATCTGGACTCAATTCCAAATCGGCATAAGCTAAACCGTCTGCAAGTACAAGCCTTCCCTCTGCATCCGTATCGAGAACTTCAACAGTTGTACCGCCAAATTGAGTAATCACATCAGAAGGTCGTTGGGAAGTTCCAGATAAAGCATTTTCAGCGCACATCATTAAGGCGGTCACGCGGACTTTTGGTTTGAGTTCAGGCATTGCCATCACGGTTGCCATCACTGCTGCAGCACCGGCCATGTCGCTCTTCATCCCAATCATGTTGTCATACGGCCGCTTGAGTGAGATTCCACCTGTATCAAAAGTTATCCCTTTGCCAACGAGTACGACAAGAGGCCATTTGCTAGAACCGGCTGGTGCATAAGAAATTTCAATCATTCTCGGTCCGGGGCTCGGAGAGGATCCACCAACCGCGCGCAAGCCTCCAAACTTTGCGAGCTCTCTTCCTGCGCGAACTTTGACTGTAATGTTTTTCTTTTTTGAAGCTGTACTTTTGACTTGAGTCGCAAGCCAAGCCGGTGTCTTAATATTTGAAGGAGTGTGGATTAAATCCCGTGCGCTATAAATCGCTTCAATGAGAAGATTTGCTCGATTAATCTGCGAAGTAAAAGTATCTAGAAAAATAAATTTTCCGAGTTTTGGTTCCTGCTTGCTAGTCAGTTTCCACTCATATTGAGAAAGGGAGATTGCCATTGCGTGAGCAGTCACGTGTTCTTTGGAAGTGGCAATGCCGTCGAGAACAGTAAAACCAGTTCCTTTTGTCTTTCGTCCGATTTGCGCTCCAGCTTTTCGCAAATCTTCCAAGGATTGCGAGCCAACTCCAACAAAATAAACTCGCTTTATTCCATCAATTTCCGATATTGGTAGCTCGATGATCTCGCCGGCTTTTGCTGTGAATGAAGGCCACTCGGAAAGCTCGAGGGCGAAATCAATATCTAACTTCGCGACAAGTGAGTTGCTTACTAAAGATTCAAGCGCAACGGGCCCGCTATCGGTCTCTTTAATTCCGATGGCAATCGCGTCGAGCCCCTTCCAGCTAGATAGGGTTCTAGAATCGGCGCTGGATGTGATGATCGGCCTTGCTGCTTTTTTCACATCTCCGAACTTAACGAAAAAACGAGGTGAATGTGAACTGGATGGACCCCGTGTGGCGTGATTGGTTGCTTACATGGCCGCTCCTCCTCTTCTTTTTCGCTATTGGGCAAGAGCTGCGAATTGAAATTTCGCACCATGCTGATCGAAGGCACTTAATTGCGCCTGTACTGGCTGCTGCTGGCGGCATGGCTGTCCCTGCCATTATTTATCTTGGACTCTCTTTATTTACTTCTGCCCCAAAATCCGGCTGGGGTATACCGATGGCCACAGATCTGCCGTTCGTACTTATTGCCCTTGCAATATTTCCACAGCATCTACAGAAGCGACTTCGAATCTTCTTGCTTTCACTGGCAATCGCAGATGACATTGGTTCAATCATCGTCTTAGGCGTTGTCACTTCTTCAAAAGGTGGAATTCATCCCACAATAATCGGAGCGACTTTGGGACTCCTTTGGGGTGCCCGGGGACATTCAGTGATGAAGAAGATTGGCTATTACTTCGCTCTTCCTATTTTTCTCATAGCTTCAGTTTCAACTACTTATGAATTTTCCTGGAAGGCCATTCATAACCCTCTGGTGTGGGAACTCATTACTTCAAGAATGATTGGCAAACCGATTGGAATTCTCCTCGGAGCCTTACTTGGTTACGCGATTTTAAGAATGGGCCACGAACATGTCATGCGGCTAAAAGTTCGAGAGATTGTAATTGCCGGATTCATCGCAACTTTTGGACTTGATATCGCCTTGATTTTCGCAAACGTAGCGCTGCAAACTTCAGCAGAAAAATCTTTGGCGATTATGGGAATCTTATTAACAATCCCCGTATCAATAGCCGGGGTTTTATTTGCGCGCTACTTTTTAACTAAAGCAACAGCTGCCTGAAGAACGCTTCCAAGATTGGTTGCTTCTTCAAGATTAAGCTCAACGACCAGCCGTCCACCGCCTTCTAGAGGAATGCGCATCACATAAGAACGAGCTTCCTTTGTCACTTCCATGGGTCCATCACCAGTGCGTGGCTTCATGGCTGCCATGTTTAACTCCTTCGTTAATCTTCGAAAAGCTTGGTTTAGCATCTGTAATGCAGAGGAGAAGTATCTCAAAGAGTTGCCCTACAAGTGAAATCGGGATTGAAAGATCCTCAATTTACGCTTGAATTTACTTCGGTAGGAGCGCTTTCAGAAGTTCTGATTTGCCAATCGCGATAATGTTTTCTACCGACTTTTGTGGTACGCCTAACGTCCCAGCAATTTCTGCGGCGCTCTTACCTCGCAAATAGTGAGCAGTGAGAATAACCCGCTGCTCCTCGGGAAGGCTGGCGAGCAGCTGCGCGAGGGTAGACATGGCGCCACTTTACTTGAGGCTACTAGCGAGCGCAGGCGTCGAGAGCATCCTGGACCTGAGTAGTCCATGAGACTAGATGGCTCTGACCACTCTTCATGAAGTTCAAGGAGGCCAAGTGCTCGAGCGCAGTCTGCAGGGGGCCGTAGGCTCCTGTTGGGTCACAGACAGCTATCGGCTTATCGTGAAATCCAAGATATCTACCTACCCAAATTTCAAAGAACTCTTCCAACGTTCCGATGCCCCCTGGAAGCGCAATAAAAGCATCGCTGAGCTCTTCAATTTTCGCTTTACGAGTTCTCATCGAATCAACTTCGATTATTTCCGTTGACTCTTTATCTTCAATTTCCAATTTCAATAACTTAGTTGGAATCACGCCGAAAGTTTTCCCACCGTGTTCGCGCGTACCTCGTGCGACTGCTCCCATCATCGAAATTGCACCACCACCCCATACAAGATCCCAGCCACGTTCACCAATACCTTTGCCGATTTCATACGCAAGTTCAAGGTGTGCTGGGTCTAAGTCAGGTGCTGAGGAGCAATAAACAGAAATTCGCATGCGTGAAGTGTACGGAGAAGTGGGTAACTTGATAAGTTTGTCTCATGAGTAAAGCATTCGGATTTGGCGTTGCAACGATCGCTGCAAACGGTGATGTGCTCGACACGTGGTTCCTCGCCCTTGGTCTTGGCGATTCAACAAGCGCGGTGAAGCCAGATTGCTCCGAATTCCTCAAACCAGACCCTCTGCGCGGAGTGACAAAGCGTGAAGTTGAATTAGAAATCGAAATTGATTCAGCTCCACAAAGCGCCAGTGATGCGTATCTAAGGCTTCATTTACTTTCCCATCGACTTGTTAAGCCACACGGCATCAACCTCGACGGGATTTTTGGACTTCTCACAAATGTTGCCTGGACCTCAGCAGGTCCGTGCTCTCTAGAAAATTTCAGCACAACCCAACAACGTCTCCGATTGGCACTTGGAAACCTTACGGTCTTCAGTGTCGACAAGTTCCCCCGCATGGTCGACTACGTTATTCCAGAAGGTGTTCGCATTGCCGATGGTGATCGTGTTCGTCTTGGCGCGCATTTAGCGGCCGGCACAACTGTTATGCATGAGGGTTTTGTAAACTTCAATGCAGGAACACTTGGGAAGTCAATGGTTGAAGGCCGCATTAGTGCAGGAGTTGTTGTTGGAGATGGAAGTGACATCGGCGGTGGTGCATCAATTATGGGCACCCTCAGTGGCGGTGGAAAAGAAGTAATTTCAATTGGTGAGCGCTCGCTTCTAGGAGCCAATTCGGGACTTGGAATTTCTCTCGGCGATGAATGCGTTGTTGAATCTGGTCTGTATATAACGGCAGGTTCAAAAATTGCATTGCCTGACGGCACAACCGTTAAGGCACGAGAGCTTTCCGGCGCTAATAACCTTGTATTTCGTCGCAACTCTCAAAGTGGTTCGATTGAAGCAACTCCTCGAACTGGAGTTTGGGAAGGTTTAAATTCAATCCTTCACGCTAATTAGTAATGTCAAACCATGAAGAGGGAATAAGCAACTTAGTCTTAAATACACCGACTTGTAGCTGAACACTTTTACCGCTGCTCGACGTTGCCGTTATTGTTAGAGCACTGTTTGATGCACTTCGAGCATCAACTTTTAGCGTTGCTACATCGCTCAAACCAAAGGCTTTGGCCATATCGTTCTGACCTACAACTCGAAGCCAATGAGCATATTGTGGGTTTAGTACAACATCTAGACTCCACGGATCTGGAACATTGGTGAGATAAGGGAAATCAGTCCCCCATACATCCGCAGCCCTTTGGGTCACGCCGCCACTTGATGATGAAAAATAAACGTTTATTGGCTTATTTTGATATGTAATAACTTCTCCGCTTGTTGCATCGACCGCTGCTTTCCAGAGCGCTCCATATGTCGCTTCAGATTCCTTGGAATAGCCGACATAGTTTTGATCATATTTTGTGTTGTAAATATTGCAGTCACATTCTTTTCGAACAGAACCCATTCGCGAAAGTCCGTAAGTTCGCGAGGCAATTGCTTGCGATTGCATAGCCGCATCTGGCCAGGATGAGGACATCTCACTAATTCCGTAAATATATTGGTCATTTAGGCGAAGAGTTGTCGTGAGTTCAATCTTGTTGCTTACATCCTTAAGGTTAATTTGCCCATATGCCAACTTTGTTGTCGCTCCGCCGTTATTTACAGTAACAATTGAATCGGCATCCCACGTTACATTCCAGCCAGGAGCTGCTGGAATTACAAGAGATTTCTGCTTTGCTGTTGAGATTGTTGGGGAGATTACTTTTGTAACTACTGCGAATTTAAGTGTGCTTCCAATCGGTACCAAAGCAACTGGAGATCCGTCACTCTTATTCAGTGAGATTGACCCTTTTGGGTTAGTAATTGTTACGTAACTGGCTGAATGTGCAATATTTACGCGGATATTTCCCAAGTCAGGATTTGAATTGATAGTTGTTCCCGGGAAGAAATAATTAATTATGTCGCTTGAACTTTTCCCTTCAAGCGCCAAACCTTTAGCACCCATTTGGCTCAAACCGACGCCGTGCCCGAATCCACTTCCATTTATAAAAAAGCGTTCTGGTACTCCCGCGGCATTGGCCGTACCGGGAATCAACAATAGAAGCAGAGCAAGCAATATCTTTTTCATGAGATTAATTTGCGAGGTGAAGTGAGGTACCCGATTCCCCAAGAAATGTGCATTGTCGCAAGCACTGAAGAAAGAGCAATTTTTTCAGCCAGCGTTTTCCCGATGAGAAGAGAGCCAAATAAAACAGCAGATGCATATGTCAAAGCCGGTATGTAAAAGAGAGGATGAGTAAAAAAGCCTGCGACAAGTGAGATTGCAATGATGATGGTTGCAATCGGTGGTGCTAAGTACCGGTAATTTGCAGTTCCTTTATGAGTGCGTACAACTGCATGGCGCCAACGACCATATTCAAAATACTGCTTTGCAAGAGCTTTTAAGGTTGGTCGTGGACGATAAGTAACAACAAGTCTTGGATCAAACCAAATTATCCCGCCACTTTTGCGCAGGCGGTAATTTAGCTCCCAATCTTGAGCGCGAGTAAATCGCTCATCATACAAACCTACTTTAAGGAGTGCTGATTTCTTAAAGACTCCAAGATAAACCGTATCGGCCGGACCTGCTTTACCGCCTACATGGAAACGCGCTCCGCCGACACCGAGTGGAGATCTCATTGCGGTCGCAACTGCACCTTCAAAAGAAGTTTTTCCCACAGCTGCCATGATTCCGCCAACATTTACTGCGTTTGTTTCTTCCATTATTGCGACCGCATCGTGAATGTAGGTGTCAGAAATTTCAGCGTGGCCGTCAATGCGGCAAATAATCTCAAATTGGGCTGCTTTGATAGCTAGGTTAAGTCCCGCTGCTGTACGCCCGGATGGACTTTCAACTAATACGACCCGTGAGTCTTTTTCATGCAGTCGCTTTGCAATTTCATTTGTTTTATCCTTCGAAGGCCCTAAAGCGAGGATGACCTCGAGCTTTCCTTCGTAACGTTGAGTCAGAATCGCCTCAATTGCGTGCTCGAGATAGCGCTCCTCATTAAGAATTGGGAGCACAACACTCACACCAGGATAATTCACACTCCCACGGTACCGTTTAGAGGCGCGGCTATCTGTACTATCTACTAGATGGCACTCAGAATCTCTGTGATTGGTACCGGATATCTCGGTGCAACCCATGCTGCCTGCATGTCCAGTCTCGGTTTTGAAGTCATTGGAATCGATGTTGACCCTGCAAAAATAGCGATTCTCTCCAAGGGAGAAATTCCGTTCTACGAACCCGGCCTCGATACTCTTCTTCAAGAGCAGGTTTCCTCGGGTCGTTTGAAATTTTCTTCAGAAATCAGCGATGCTGCCGATTGCGATGTCCATTTTCTTTGCGTCGGAACGCCCCAGGTAAAGGACGGCCTTGCAGCTGATCTTAAGTACGTCAATGCCTCTCTTGAAGCAGTGGGGTTAATCGCAAAAGATGGTTCACTCGTTGTTGGAAAATCAACAGTTCCCGTAGGCACCGCAGCTCGGCTGCGCGAGCGACTTTTGGAACTCAATCCAAAAAGTGATTTAGCGTGGAATCCAGAGTTCCTTAGAGAAGGATTTGCTGTTAAAGATACTTTGCATCCAAACCGCTTAGTCGTTGGAGTAACAAATGACCGAGCAGAAAATATTCTCAAAGAAGTTTATGCGGCAAATCTCGCTGAGAACACGCCTTGGGTGCGAGCGGACCTGCCCACTGCCGAACTTGTTAAAGTCGCTGCAAACTCATTTTTGGCGACAAAAATTTCATTTATAAATGCAATGGCTGAAATTTGTGAAGCGGCAGGCGGCGATGTCACAGTTCTTGCTAAGGCGATTGGATACGACCCACGAATTGGAAGTCGATTCTTGCAAGCAGGAATTGGTTTTGGAGGCGGCTGTTTGCCAAAGGACATTCGTGCATTCATGGCTCGCGCGCATGAACTTGGTGCTGAACAATCTGTTGAATTCTTGCGTGAAATCGATGCGATTAATCTTCGCGCTCGACAAAGAGTTATTGAATTAGTTCGACGAGATTTATCAGAAGATTTACGTGGAAAGAAAGTTGCCGTGTTAGGCGCAGCATTTAAACCAGATAGCGATGATGTACGTGACTCCCCAGCGCTAGATATAGCTGTTCAAATTCAGGCAGCTGGAGCGATAGTCACGGTCCACGATCCAAAGGCGATGACAAATGCGGAGAAACGTTTCCCTGTCCTAAATTTTGCCTCCACAATTAATGAATGCGTGGCAGGAGCAGAAATTGTTCTCCACCTCACGGAGTGGAAGATATATCGCGAGATTGATCCAGTTGAGCTTAAGAGTCTGGTAAACCAAGCAATAATTATTGACGGCCGAAATGCGCTAGATCGTGAAAAATGGCTAGCTGCAGGTTGGAAATTTAGGGCTTTGGGACGATCTTAGAAAGAGATTCATCGCGAGCAGCTTCCATAAGAGAAGAAACTTTCGCAGAGACCAAAGAATCGCCTATCCCAATTATTCTGGCAGCGAGCAGGCCAGCATTCTTCGCATTTCCGATTCCAACGGTAGCCACTGGTATTCCCGCAGGCATCTGAACAATTGAAAGTAGAGAATCCATTCCCTCTAAATACTTAAGAGGAACTGGTACGCCAATGACTGGCAAAGTTGTTGCTGCTGCGACCATACCTGGCAAATGCGCTGCTCCCCCTGCGCCAGCAATGATCACTTTGAAACCTTGAGAGGCGGCATTTTTAGCGAAGGTCATCATCTCTTCGGGAGTTCGATGTGCACTAAGAACACTCGCTTCGTAAGTAATTCCGCATTCATCAAGAATCTTTGCGGCAGCTTCCATGACCGGCCAATCAGAATCGGAACCCATAATGATTGCAACGCTTTTACTCATCAATTGCTCCGCTCAAGTAGTCGAGTGCATGCTGCACTTCCTGTTGTAATTCTACGAGGTCACTCCCTAAAAGGGTGACGTGGCCAATTTTTCGACCCGGACGAACTTCTTTGCGATAGTGGTGAAATTTCAATCCAGGTGTACGGGCCATTAGGTGCAAATAAGGACGATACATATCTGTTTTCTCTCCGCCGAGAATATTTCCCATAACCGCCCACGGGGAAGTAAGTGAAGTATCCCCAAGCGGTAAATCTAGAACAGCGCGGATATGTTGCTCGAATTGCGATGTCCTTGCGCCTTCAATAGTCCAATGTCCAGAATTGTGCGGACGCATTGCCAACTCATTAATAATTAAGTGATCCCCCACTTTGAAAAGTTCGACCGCCATAACTCCAACAAGAGAAATTCCTTGCGCAATTGTGAGAGCAATTTCCGCCGCAGAATTTGCTAATTCCTCAGAAATTTCCGGCACGGGAGTGACCGTAGATGTGCATATCCCATTCTCTTGAATTGTCCATGTTGCAGCCCATGTTGCTGCTTGTCCGTGAGGAGAGCGTGCAACCATGATTGCAATTTCAGAATCAAAATTGAGTTTTTCCTCAATTAGCAAGGTTTGTCCGATTTGCTTTTGTAGCGACTCCAAATCTTTCTGGCTATCTACGACGAATACTCCCCGACCGTCATATCCACCAGTAATGGTTTTTGCAATCATCGGAAAACTCATTGAAGTTGAACCACCGGAATACTCTTGCCATTGTGGATTTGGAAGTTTGAGTTGATCCATCTTTTTTCGCATTTCAACTTTATTTTGCGAATAGATAAAAGAATCACTCCGTGGATAAACTTTTATTCCATTCATTTCCAAGTTCTTGATGACAGATTGAGGAACTTGTTCGTGTTCAAATGTGACAACATCACACGTTTTCGCAAAATCAAGCACCGCCTGCGCATTGCTTGGATCACCGACAACGTGTTCACATATCTGGGCTGCGCTGTCATTTGGATCTTGCGCCAAAAGGCGAAGGTTTATCCCCATTTCCGTTGCAGGGGCTGCCATCATGCGCGCGAGCTGACCGGCGCCAATGACTCCTAAACGAGGAAAACTCACTTGCGAAGTTTACTGGTCGATTTGTTGGTCGTGCTCACGAAGTGAAGCGAGATAGCGGTTGTACTCGGTGAGTTCATCATCCTCGCCCATTGCATCGGCCCTATCGGCCGCCCGATCAATCCTATTTGCCTCACGAGAATCATCACGAACCCACTGGATGAAAGTGGCTACAAGAGCAATCAGGATTGGAATTTCTCCCATAGCCCATCCGATTGACCCACCAAGATGTTGATCAATCATCAAATCAGTGTTCCAAGTTCGATGGAAGGATGCGAAATATCCTCCATCGAGCAGAGTTGAGGTCGAAAGAAGTGCAATTGAAAAGAAGGCATGAATGCTCATTGCTGCAAAAAGAATAATTATCCTGACAATGTGCGGAACTTTTCGAGGATTTGGATCCACGCCAATTATCACGTGGAAAAAGAGATAGCCAGATAATAAGAAATGAATATCCATAATGAGGTGACCAGTGTGGCTTTGCATCATCGCCCCGAAAAGTGGAGTCATATAAAGCAAGAAAAGAGAGCCATCAAAAATGGCCAACACGACAACAGGATTTGTGTAGAAAGCCATGACCTTTGAATGTATGAGTGAAATGACCGAACCTCTGATGCCGCGTTCCTCGTGATTTCGACCAATAGGCAAAGTTCTCAAGGCAAGAGTAATTGGAGCACTTAGGACGAATCCGATTGGCGCAATCATTCCTAGAATCATGTGAGCAATCATGTGATACGAAAATGCATACTGGGCATAGATTCCAATACCACCACTCGTTGCATAATCTGCAAATCCAACTCCGCAAAAGAACGCGATGGTTCGTCCAAGGGGCCATTTATCTCCGCGCTTGGAAAGCATCACTATTCCACGAATGTAAAGCGCGCTTGCGATTAACAAGATACTGAGAAATAGAACATCTGGTGAGTAGGACCAAAACAGGCGACTTAGATTTGGTGGTTGGATTGGAAGAATCTTCACTTCATGGCTTGGGGGTTGCAAAGTTGAAAGCCATCCACCAACCGCAAGAGTTGCCACCATGACAACAATCTCCATCCCGAGAAGCGAATAAGTTTCCTCAGGTTTTTTCGCGATTATGTACTTGCGATGTCTTGCTCCAAAGGCAATCAGTAAGAAGGTGAGAACAATTTTCAGTAATACGAGTGACGCGTAAGGTGAATTCCATGCAGCGAAAAAATTCAGCCTGCTATAGGCATTGAGTGCTCCACTTAGTGACACGATTATTGCGGCCCATAATGCAAAAGAGCTAAATCTCCTTAAAGAGGATTCTCGCTCCCGAGGAGCAACAACAAACAAACCAAGTACTCCTCCGGCCCATAAGGTAATGAAGATGACGTGCAGTACCAACGAACCAATCGCAATGGAGTGATTGCTTAGGCCGCTTGAATGGCTCTGGAAAATAGGCAGAATCACAGCTAATAGCGAAGCACCAAGCGCCCAATAAATTGTTCCAACCTTTTTTGCTTGATTGTTCAAGAAAAGTAGGAGAGCAAGGATTATAAATTGCGCAACATAAATGTGGCCAATAACGGTATGCAATAGAAAATATCTCAGAAGTTCAGCGCTGAGTGCATCAGAGAAACTTCCACCAAGGACTACTGCAAGTTCGGAAACAAAAGAACCGATAAGCGTGAGAGCCCAGATCAGAGTTGCAAGTTGCGCAAGCTTTTTTACGCGAAATGATTCTGGTTGTAAAAATCCTTTTTTCTCTTCGACGAAAAATGCGACTGCCAAAAGCAATCCAATTGTTGATGTGGCTGCAATTAGGCCAAAATCTTTAACAATCGGGAATAAAACCGCGACAAAGTTATTGGAAGTTGTATGTCCATGCGCAACTGCTTGAAGGAACAATTCTTACTCCTTGCGCGTGCTTGGGGTTGTCTTTTTCTTAGCAGCTTTGCGCTTCTTCTTTTGGCGTTGGTTCCAAAGTGTTCGTGCATACCAAATCAGAAATACAAGGACAGCGCACCCAAGTAAGAAAATGGCAGCAACAAATACCGCTGCTCCGTGACTTGAATTCGTTTTTCCCGCGGTCTTTGAAATTGTTGGAGATGGGGTCGGGCTCGAGGATGCAATGACAGCCGGTGCGTTATATACAAATGTGTAAGAACCTTGCAGCGGATCTTCACCGGCTGCTAGAAGAGTGTATGAAACGGTGTAGACGCCTGCCGCAGTAAGCGGCTTTAACCCAACCACGAGTGATGTGTCTGCGACGGTGACTGAACCATCATCAACTGGGTTCCCCTTGGGATCGACAACTGAAAGTTGATTTCCATCTGCTTGCAAGGTGGATGTTCCAACAACAGAGACTGCATTTGGTGCGGCGACGAGCACGGCACCTGCAGCGGGTGAACTTGAAGCTAAAGAATTAGCCTGTGCAGCGGTCGGCAAGCACAAGAAGAGGGCCAAAGTTGCCGCCATTACTCGCAATTTCATGGTTATCCCCTCGTCAATCTTGAGCCGATTAGGGTCAATCTTCTCACTTGCTTACAATACGGGGTATGCCTACGTACGAATACGCGTGCAACGCGTGCGAGCACGCTTTTGAGCTCGTGCAGTCTTTTAGCGATGCCCCTGTAACCGTATGCCCAGAATGTGGCGGAGAAGTTCGTAAGGTTTACGCCAATGTTGGTGTCGTATTTAAGGGCTCTGGTTTTTACAAGACCGATTCTCGCGCGAAGCCAGCTGCTGAATAGGCAGTCTTTTATTCGTAATGCGGCGGGCGATCTCGCTTAATCTCTTCATCTCTTGAATTCTCAGATGCAACTTCAGAAGCTTCCTTCAGCTCTTCATCTGCAGTCTTTGCAGGAATCAAAGGTTTAATTATTTTTTCGCTCACAGTTTAAGTGTACTCCGGTCAATGACGACACCTATCGATGGCAGAATTGCTTTATGTTTACAAGCCTTGGAAAGTTCATTGTTCGCCGCAAAAAGTCTGTTTTTGCGATATTTATCATTGCGATAATCGTTGCTGGTGGAATCGGTTCCCTTGCCTTTGCAAAGCTTGATAGCGGTGGATATTCAGATCCCAAGAGTGACTCAGCTAAAGCTGCCACATACATAAGCGACACCTTTCATGTGAAGGATCCTGCCGCCATATTGGTTGTGCGCTCGAATAATGACGTGACAGACCCCGTTGCTGTTTCAGATGCAGCCTCACTCGAGAGCGCAATCAAGGCTGAAAAGGGCGTTGCAAAAACTCTTTCTTATTGGAGCGCCGGCGGAGCGCCCACACTTGTAAGCCAAGACAAAAAGGCTGCATATTTTTTCATCTACTCAACTCAAGTCGATCCTCTGAAAGCAAAGGATTTAGGAAAAATAATCGAGACCAAATATGAAGGAACTTACAAGAGTTTCCGTGTTTATGCAGGCGGCATGTCAGTTTTTAATTATGCAATCAGTACAAAGATTTCAAAAGACTTAGCCGTAGCAGAGTCAATTTCAATTCCTCTTACTTTCATACTGCTCGCTTTTGTATTCGGAAGTTTGGTCGCCTCTGCAATGCCGCTTGTTGTGGGTCTCAGCGCGATTCTCGGAGCATTCTTCTTCATCTATCTCATCACGCTATTTACCGGAGTATCTATTTTTGCCCTCAATCTTATTACAGGAATGGGACTTGGGCTTGGAATTGATTACGCACTCCTAATTGTGAATCGCTTCCGTGAAGAAATACACCACGGGAAAACTGTTGAAGATGCAATTGTTAAAACGGTTGCAACTGCTGGTAAAACAGTTTTCTATTCAGGAATCACGGTAATCATTACTCTTGCAGCTTTGTTGTTCTTCCCACAAATGTTCTTGAAATCATTTGGCTATGCTGGGGTGACCGTTGTTGCGATGGCAATACTTGGAGCCTTAATTCCTCTCCCTGCCATCCTCGCGATGCTTGGCCACCGAGTCGACAAGCTTGTTGTTCGCAAGAGTGCAATTACTCCTAAAGAAGATGGTCGTTGGGCGCAGACTGCAAGATTTGTTATGCGCCGCCCAGTAACCGTTGTGGTGCTCTCTCTCATCGTCATGGGAATTATTGCTGCGCCCGTTAAGAGCGTTGTTTTCTCTCAAGTTGATAGCCGTGTCATGCCAGCTAGTGCACCGGTTGCCCAAACAGCAGAAATAATGGCCAAGTACTTTCCTGGTCAAGAAGGTAACCCAATCGAATTCATTATTCCTAATGGTGCAAGCATGGGAACTCAAATACTCGATTTCGCAAATCAAGTAGCGAAAGTTCCTGGTGTGGTCCGAGTTAACCCGAGTGAAGTTGCGGGTGACACGGTGAGATTTACTGCCATTCATTCCATGGGAGCAAGAACTCCAGCTGCCGAAAAAATGATCAATGCAATACGAGCACTTCCCCATCCGCAAGGAACGCTTGTTGGTGGAGTAGCGGCGGATTATTCGGATAGTCAAAATGGAATTTCTCGCACTTTGCCATTGGCTCTTGGTTGGATTGTTCTTGGAGTCTTAATACTTCTCTTTTTGTTTACAGGTTCAATCATTTTGCCGATCAAG
>CAIUFY010000168.1 GCA_903898555.1 uncultured Actinomycetes bacterium | reverse complement strand
CCCTTGGAATTATGCCCAACATCAAACTTACAAACTGGGGCCGTTAAAGATATTAAGTCCCATCCAATTGGATTACTTTCTAAGCTTCGTTTCCGAGTAACGCTCAACACCGACAACCGGTTAATGAGCCGAACTTCGATGTCGCACGAAATGGAACAAGTTGTCGAAGCATTTGATTGGACATTCCAAGACCTTCAACGAGTCACAATCAACGCCCTAAAGAGCGCTTTTATCCCCTTTGATGAACGCCTCAAGATTATTGATGAGGTAGTAAAGCCTGCCTACGCAAAGATTTCAGCCGAATAAATTAATTTGCACCAAATCGTTGCACAAATTCATCAAGCATCGGTCCTGTTGCACTTGCTCCTGATCGGGCAACTCCCGCATCCATAAATTCAAGAAGCATGTCGAGATTCTTCACTCCACCAGCGCTCTTCACCTTCATAGCTGGAGAGACTGAAGCTTTCATAAGCTTCACATCTTCAAGCTTTGCTCCTGTTGGCGCGAATCCTGTAGAAGTCTTTACATACTTTGCGCCTGCTTCTTCCGAGAGATGGCAAGCCTTAACAATTTCTTCATTTGTGAGGTAAGCATTCTCAAAAATTACTTTTACTGGATGGCCCTTTGCAGCCTTCACAACTGAGGCGATCTCTTCTCGAACCGCGTCGTACATTCCAGATTTCATATATCCAATATTTATAACCATATCGAACTCGACTGCTCCATCTTCTAGAGCGGTTGCGGTTTCAAATGCCTTTGTCTTGGCGGAAGAGGATCCGTGCGGGAATCCAATTACAGTCCCAACTAGAACATCACTTCCTTTAAGTTGTTCAGAACAAAGCGCGACATCTGCTGGGCGACAACAAACCGAAGCAACGTGATACTTCTTAGCGATATCACATCCGGCAATCACTTCTTCAATTGTCATTTCTGGCTTAAGAAGCGCTGCGTCAATTGTCTTAGCGACCTGAGCAAGGGTGTATTTACTACTTTCCATATCTTCAATCTAGTCGCAGTTGTGCGCTCCATCAAGCCGTGAGTAATTACTCCACTACAATCCACCAATGACTTCAAGAATCGAACTTAATGGAGCGAACTTCATTGAAAGCGATGAACGGCACGGTACTGCCCGTTCGCTTTTTTGGCCGTGGGCAGCAGGGAATGTTTCATTTCTTGCGCTTTCCTACGGCTCATTTTTTCTAGGTTTTGGCATCTCATTTTGGCAGGCAACTTTTGCTGCTGCCGTTGGGACCGTTGGCTCATTTGTATTAGTTGGAATTAGTTCACTTGCTGGAAAACGTGCAAACGCGCCAACGCTCACACTTTCACGAGCTGCCTTTGGAGTTAAGGGAAATGTGCTTCCAGGGTTTCTCTCCTACCTAATATTTGTTGGCTGGGAAACAGTTCTTGTTTCCCTCGCAACGCTTGCTTTTCAAACCGTCTTCATCCGAATTGGGCATATAAACCCAAATCTTTCAGCAATTATTGGATTCGTTGTTGCTGCTGGATTGACTATTTTTGGTGGAGTTCTTGGCTTCAAGACAATAATGAGACTTCAACGCTGGCTCACACTTGCGACAATTCTCTTAACTATTGGATATGTGGCTCTTACAGCGCACTCAATTAAATGGACTCTCGTCTCTCATATTCACCATGGAAACTTTCAAGCATTTGTCGGGGCTGTAATTTTTGGCATCACGGGAATCGGTCTAGGCTGGGTAAATTCTGCCGCTGACTATTCCAGGTATCTACCTCGCAATACTTCAAGTAAGGCGGTCGTGGGCTGGACGGTCTTTGGAGCATCAGTGGTCCCTGTGCTGCTGGTAATTTATGGAAGCGCTTTGGCCGGCAGTAGCTCTGAACTCAACAGCAAGATCGCAGCGGATCCAATTGGTGCCTTAACTACTTTGTTACCAACCTGGTACTTAGTTCCATTTGCTCTCGTGGCAGTTTTGGGATTAATTGGCGGATCGATTCTGGATCTATATTCATCAGGAATTGCCCTTGTAACTATTGGGCTCCCAGTGAAAAGACATATTGCTGCATCGATTGACGGAGCAATAATGACGCTGGGCACGATTTATATAGTCTGGATTAAGAAGGATTTCTTTGGACCATTCCAAGGATTCCTGATCACCCTTGGGGTGCCTATCGCAGTTTGGTCGGCAATATTTGTAGCCGACGTACTCCTTCGAAAGACGGATTACGCTGAGGAGGAACTCTTTGCGCCACAGGGTCGATACGGGGCCTGGAACATGCGCTCCACAACTTTGCTTATTATTGGATCCATCGTAGGTTGGGGATTTGTTACCAATACCTTTGCTTCCTGGCTCTCCTGGCAGGGTTATTTCATGAGCCTTATAGGCGGGAAAACGGGCTCATGGGCATTTGCCAACGTGGGCATAATTTTTGCTTTAGTTATAGGCTTCCTCGGACACATACTTTTATCACGCAATGAAATTAGAAAGCAGGAGGGTCGAAATGGCTGATTCCAGTTTCGATATCGTTTCAAAGATCGACCATATGGAAGTTGATAACGCTTTCAACCAAACTGATCGTGAAATTGCTACTCGATTTGATTTTAAGAACACGGGTGCAAAAATCGAGAAGACCTCGGAAAAAGTAAATATCGAGGCTGAGAGTGAAGAACGTGCGAAAGCAGTTTTGGAAGTTTTTAAAGAGAAACTCATCAAGCGCGGGGTCTCTCTTAAACATTTGGACGCGAAAGACCCGCAACTCAGCGGAAAGATTTACAAGATTTCTTGCGATCTCAAAGAGGGTCTTTCAACCGAGAACGCTAAGAAGATTGCAAAATTCTTGAAAGAAGAAGGTCCTAAATCTCTTAAGACCCAAATCCAAGGCGATGAGCTTCGTGTTGTCAGCAAGAGTCGCGATGATCTCCAGGAAGCCATGGCACAAGTTAAAGGCGCTCCTTGGGAATTTGCTGTCCAATTTGTTAATTTCAGATAGCACGCGACTTTAGATGAGCCACGAGCGTAAATATAAAATTGGCCTGCTCTTTGGGTTTTCTTCTTATTTAATCTGGGGCTTATTTCCACTTTATTGGCCGTTGCTCAAGCCAGCAAATGCGATTGAAATTGTTGCACATCGCGCCGTATGGACTTTGGTTTTCTGCATAATCGCCCTCGGGCTTACGAAGAAGCTTGGATCAACTCTTCGCTTATTGAGAAACCCCCACATCATGAAAAGGCTTTCACTCTCAACCATATTGGTTTCCGGAAATTGGCTTATCTATATCTGGGGCGTCAACCACGACCATGTCGTTGAGTGCGCACTTGGCTATTACATAAATCCTCTAATTATTATCGCTTTCGGTGTTCTCCTGCTCAAGGAGAAAATGAGAAAACTTCAATGGTTCGCAGTTTCTGTTGCTGCAATAGGAGTTGTAGTTCTGACCGTTGGCTTTGGTCGCCCGCCTTGGGTAGCAATTGGACTGGCACTTTCGTGGGGTAGTTACGGACTAGTTAAGAAGCAGCTTGGTATCGCAGCGCTTGAAGGCCTAGCAATTGAAACTTTGTTGTCATTTATTCCGTATGGCGGATATTTACTATGGCTTGCAATCCATGGAACCGGCCAATTTGGACATGGCGTTAAGGTCACACTTCTTCTTGCCTCAGCCGGGGTTGTGACAGCCATTCCACTTCTCTTGTTTAACAGCTCGACGAATACTCTGCCGTTTACAGTGATTGGCTTACTTCAGTACGTTACGCCAACCGTTCAATTTCTTATAGGCGTTATTGTCAACCACGAATCCATGCCTGCTGCTCGTTGGATTGGGTTCTTTATTATTTGGATTGCGCTTATTGCTCTAGGAACTGACTTAGTTAAATCAGGCAGTCCTAGTGATGATCGCGTCGCAAAGGCTGATTAAAGCTTCCTTAGCTGGACAATCTTTCAGATCTGCAACTAGACCCTTAGATTCATCTGCATACTTGACTAGCAAATCGCGAGATATCTTCATTGCCTTATGGGTGCGAAGTGCCTTCAAAGTAGACGCTACAACTTCTTCATCGTGAATAGGCTCTGAGAGAAGTGCCTTAAGTTCGGCATCTTGCGGATCCTTCGATTCCAAAATATGCACCGTTACCATCGTAGGAACACCTTCACGCAAATCAGTACCTGGTGTTTTTCCGGACTCATCGGTTTCGCTCGCAATATCAATAATGTCATCAGCAAGCTGGAAGAGAATTCCAATCTTCTCACCATACTGCGTCAGAATTTCAATATCTTTAGAAGAAGCTCCGGCGAAAATTGCTCCATAACGCGCACTTGTTGCAATCAATGAGCCTGTTTTATCTGCAATAACCTGTGTGTAATGCTCGAGAAGGGAGAGACCTTCTGTTGATCCTTGGGTCTCCATTATTTGACCGATAACAAGTCTTTCGAATGTGTGCGCATGAATTCTGACTGCTTCAGGGCCAAGGTCAGCAAGAAGTGCAGATGTCTTTGCAAATAGATAATCTCCGGTCAAGATTGCGACGGTATTACCCCATCGGTTATTTGCACTTTCAACTCCACGCCGTAGCGGCGCTTCATCCATAACATCATCGTGATAAAGAGTTGCAAGGTGAGTCAATTCGCACACGACGGCTGCTTGAATCACTTGTACATTATTTGGCTCACCAAATTGTGCGCCTAAAAGGGTGAGCAGCGGGCGCAAGCGCTTGCCGCCAGCTTCAACAAGATGGCGCGAGGTTTCAATTACAAGTGGATATTTTCCAACAATGTGCGAGCGAAGTAGATCCTCCACGCGCGCCATATCGGCGACAAGAGAATTTTCCAACCCTGAATCAAGGTTAGGGATTCCTAGCGACATTAGCGGATGAAGGTTGCGAAGGTTTGCGCAGTATTAAGAAGTAGCGAAGGCGCTACACCTAGAACTATTGTCACAATGGCACAGATTGCAATTGCAGCGCGAGTCATAAAGGAAGGAATTACAACGCTCACCGAATCGCTCTTTGGGTCCGTGAAAAACAACATCACCACAACGCGAAGATAGAAGAAGGCAGTAACTGCAGAAGTCAGTACGCCAACCACTACAACAACTGTGTTGCCTGTTTCATATGCGCCGGTGAAGAGAGAGAATTTCGCAATGAATCCGCTGGTAAGGGGAATTCCAGCAAAGCTCAGCAAGAACAATGTGAAGACAGAAGCAACTAGTGGGGACTTCTTTCCAAGCCCAACCCATCGATTTAGATCTGTCACTTCACCACTCGAATCACGAACGAGAGTGATGACACCGAAGGCGCCGAGGGTTGTGAAGCCGTATGTTGCAAGATAAAAGAGTGCGCCTTTTAGCCCATCAGTATTGAGGGCCAAGACTGCGGCAAGCAAGAAACCGGCATGCGCGATTGAAGAGAACGCAAGCATTCGCTTTACGTCACGTTGTGAAATTGCTGCAACTCCACCGACAACCATCGTCAAAATTGCTATCGTAAGAATTATTGGCTTCCACTGCCACTCCGCAGGTGCGAAGGCGACGTAGAAAATACGAAGAGTTGCTCCCATTGCTGCAATCTTTGTGCATGCAGCCATAAATCCAGTTATTGGAGTTGGGGCGCCTTGATAGACATCCGGGGTCCAAGAATGAAATGGCACTGCGCCAATCTTGAACAACAACCCAACGGAGAGAAATACGATTCCAATTAATAAGAAGACGTCATTTGCACTGTTTGTCGTAATTGCAGTTGCAATGCCATCGAGGGTAATACTTCCTGAATATCCGTAAAGGAATGCTGCTCCGAAAAGGAAGAAGGCTGAGGAAAATGCGCCGAGGAGAAAATACTTGAGGGCCGCTTCTTGAGAGAGTAAGCGGCGACGTCGTGATAATCCAGCCATTAGGTACAAAGGCAAAGACAAGACTTCGAGTGCTACGAATAAGGTGATGAGGTCGGTAGCAATAGGAAATAGAAGCATTCCACTTGCTGCAAAAAGAGTCAGTGGGAAGACTTCAGTTTGTTGCTTTCCTGCAATGACCGCAGCTCTCTCTTCTTCTGATCCTGG
>CAIUFY010000167.1 GCA_903898555.1 uncultured Actinomycetes bacterium | reverse complement strand
CCAAGTGAAGGCCGAACAATTTTCACCGTAAAAGAAATCCAATCTCGTTTGCGAGCTGGTGAAAGCGCTGCCTCAATTTCTTCAACAACCGATTGGTCACTCGACAAGATCGATCGCTTCTCTGGCCCAATCATGCAAGAACGCGCCTACGTCATTGGTCTTGCTATCGAGACCCAACTTCGTCGCGAAAGCGCCTCTCCTAGCCTCGCAACTGCAACTATCGCCCAACTCCAACCTCGCGGCGTAGATATGACGGAAGTTGAGTGGAATACATTTAGAAACGAAGATGGAACGTGGACAATTGTTCTTCAATATCCTCATTCACAAAATAGTCAGAAGAGTGGCTATGGTGAAGCAAATTGGATCTTTGATTTAGATAATCGCACGCTCGTCGCTGATGATGAAGGCGCTCGTTGGATTAGCGGGGATGAAAAACCATCTCGACCAGCAACACCATCCCATGGAATGGTCTTTGGCAGTGATCAAAGCACTCCAGCCCCTCGATTAACCGCATTTTCTGAATCAGTCACCATTATCGAAAGCGTTCCGCTTTCTGTTGTGCCTGATGTTCAAGAGAAAAAAGAAGAGATTAAAGAAGAAGTTGCTCGCGAGATTCCAAATGACGCAAAGAAAGATGGCGTCACAAAGCGAATTCGCATCCCTTCATGGGATGACATCATGTTCGGTGGCAAGAAAGACGAGCAAACCCAGCAAGAGTAAGTTTCGTTTTATATTATTTAAATGAAACGACTACGCACTTATTCTTTACAGATGTGCATGCTTTGTTAATTTGACTTCCCTTTGACGCTATTTTGAATTTTGCGCTGCCCACGACAGTCGCCAATTGAGCCTGAACTGCTCTTGCTCGGTCTAGCCCAAGTTGTTGATCTGCAATTTTATTTGTCGAAGGCTGGGCATAGCCGGTAATTGTGATTGTTGCGCCACTACTGCTCTCAACGGCTGATATCACTTTAATTTCTGCGCCTGAAAGCCGTGAAGAACCAAGACTGAAACGAAGAACCAGCGAAGTTATTGGGGCTTTTCTAACAGTAATTGTTGTTTTTGCTACAGCGCCGTTGAAATTGTGACTGTCGGTCGGCCTGAAGTCGGCGTGTAACTCTTGAATTCCAATAGAAAGCGTTTTTCCTGATCCTTCGCGATACCTGAACTTTCCAGGTATAGAGCTTGTCGCATTTAGCTCTCTCTTGGACAAGTGAGTTATGGAGGTAATTGAAAGTGGGTTGCTCCACTTTACGACAGGAGTTGCCTTGTTGATTTTAATTGTCGCTATCGCTCGTGCAATTACATTTCCTATCGAGCAATGAACTGAGGAAACATAATTTCCAACTCTTACGGGAGCATCGCTGCTTCCTGCATACGTAATTGCACATGAAGCGTCTTTAGGAGAAACGCTAAAATTAAGTGTGTGTGCTTTGCCGTCATAAGTAAACTCTTCGCGCTTTAACCCAGAGATAACAATTTTTGGAATTACAACTGAGTCAACGGTTGGATGAACAAGAATAATTCTGGGGCCAGAGGTATCAGAAGGCTTCGGAGTTGGGGATTTTGAAATAGTAGGCGTTGGCGTGGCCGTGGGCGTCACCGTAGGAGTTGGTGAAGGCGTTAGATCGTCACAGTCAGGTTCAATTGCTTTGAAAGCAGTCGATGGAGTTTGAAAATCTTGCGCAACTAAGCCTCTTGGAGTTGGACAAACAAGGGCGACAACATACGCGCTCGAGGTTGGTCGTGAAACGCTCACGGCCTGACTGCTTGCACTTGTTGCAATAGAAAAAGTCAGAGCCGAAGAAGATAGGGCCACCAATAGAGTGGCGACGTACTTTGGCGATCTACTAAATATTAATTTCACAGGGACTTCTTCTCCAAGTCTCATAAATTACTAACAAAGAGGAAATCTATGGGGTGAGAGACAGGGGTGATGGAGGATGACACCCTAATTTCACGAGCAATGTCTTAAGCAGTGGTTGAGAGTTAACGCGTTGAGATTTCGTGAAGTCTTTCCAAACTAAGTTCTTGGCCCGTTTCAACTCGAATTTTGGCTTCAATACGTGAGGCCAAGGCCAGAAATACCCCTGCCGTTGTCATTGCATCTCCAAGTGCATGATGCGGGGAATAGACAGGCAAATTTAGTTTCCGCGCGACCACTTCTAGGGAAGGTTCGTATCCATTTTTATTCTCCGCAATACCTGCATATCTAGCAAGTGCAGCCGTATCAATTACTCGCTTGGGATACTTGTAACCATATTTCTTCATTCGATGGGAAAGAAATGCTTTCTTAACCCAATTCGCATGCCGTGGGTCCTCCACGATTGACTATTTCTATTTCGCAAAGAGATCATGGCAAACGGCTCACCCAATCACTTTCAATTGATGATTGGATACTTGAAATAGCGCGAAATGTCTCCCTTAAATGCCGGCGAGTTAAGGAGTCAAGTGACTCAGGGAACTAACCAGTAACGGTGGAGGTTCTCGTCGCATAGCCAGTTCTCGAAACTGTCACTGTAAGAACAGTAGTAAGTCGGCTTGCATTCGTGAGTCCGCTAATTGTTAGCGGAAGACTTGCTCCAACTGAAGTTCCTCGCGTTACAACTCCCGAAGTTGAAGCAAATGCGTAGGTATATAAAGCGTTGTAGTTGGTGATGGTAACTGTGAAACTCGTTGCGCCGACTACTGGAGCGCTAAAGGTTGGCAAAAGTCCCGGCAAGACAAAGACAAAGCTCTTAGAAACAGATGTTGCAAGGTTGAAGCCAGCACTTGCAGCCTTTGTCGCCGTCACCACACATGTTGTAGCAGCAGAGGCGCTCAGGGATG
>CAIUFY010000166.1 GCA_903898555.1 uncultured Actinomycetes bacterium | reverse complement strand
GGCATTGGTTCTTTAAGGCGACGAATACCGACTACTTTTACTGTTTCACGTGAAACACCTAGATCGGTTTCGATTGCCATGGGAGTATCTAATCAGGCTTTTTGAACCTCGATAACTCGTGCCAGATCAAAATCAGGTAGTTGAATCTCGTGCAAAAGCGCCTTTTGCTTATTTAGAGGGGTTGCATCAATTTCCGCCTGAGCTGACTCCCCTTTTATGGCCAAAAGGGAGCCTCCTGATTTAATAAGGTGGCGAACCATAGGAAGCAGTTTTGGTAGTGGGGCAACCGCCCTAGAGGTTACGACATCAAAAGAACCACGAAAACCCTCTGCCTTGCCTCTTACAACTGTAATTTGAGAGCTTAAATCTAGATCAAGAACAACCTCATTGAGGAAGTCAACCCTTCTTTGAAGGGGTTCAACTAGAGTGAGGTGGGTATCTGGTCTCGCCAGAGCAATAACTATTCCTGGCAGCCCCGCCCCTGATCCAATATCCACCACAGATGCCCTTTGTGGGATGAGTGTGGTTACAGGAATGCAATTAGCAATATGGCGATCCCAAATTCGATCGCCCTCTTTTGGACCAATTAGGCCACGTTCAATCCCTATGGTTCCAAGCATCTGCGCATAACGCGATATCTCAGCCCCATTTTCTTGGAAATAGCTCTCAAGAAGGGTTTCACGTGAAACCAAAGTATTTCTACTCTTTATCTGTCTGAGGCAGCACTACAACACAACGATTTGGATCTTCACCCTCAGATTCGCTGGTGAGACCAATATTTTGAATGGTGTCGTGTACAACTTTACGCTCAAAGGCGTTCATCGGACGGAGTTTTACAGCCACGCCGGTTGACTTAACTTCGTCAGCCACTTCGTGGGCGAGTTTTGCAAGCTCTGCCTTCTTATCGGCGCGGAAGTTATCAATATCTAACATTAGGCGGCTGCGCTCGCCAAGGCTGGTTTGAACAGCCAGGCGGGTTAGCTCCTGAAGTGCATCTAGAACCTCGCCGTTTGAACCCACGAGATGGCTTAGATCGCCTGGCTTTCCGCCGACAATCGCAAGCGCTGCGCGGTCGTTTTCGACGTCAATATCAATATCGCCATCTAGGTCGGCAATATCCAGGAGTGCTTCTAGGTAGTCAGCTGCGACATCCCCTTCTTCCTCGAGGCGGGCGATAAGGCTCTTTTCTTCTGTCATTTCTTTCTCCTGTCTAGATTAAACCTTTTTGGTAGTTTTTATACCTATTTAAGCGTTTTTGTCCTATTTCCGCTTCTTCTTCTTTTTTGGCTGTTGGCGTTGTTTGGATTGCCCACTCTGGTTGGCTTCCTCACTTGTTGGATCGGTTGCTACCGCGCCATCTTCAGCCACATCTGGATTTGCAGTGCCTTTGGCCGCTCTCTTCTTTTGAAGTTCTTCATATGCGGGTGAACCAGGTGTTGGGTTTCGTTTAATAACGTAGAACTGCTGTCCCATTGTCCAAAGATTTGTTGTTCCCCAATAAATTAATACACCGACTGGGAAGTTAACACCAGAGACGGCAAAAATAATTGGGAAGATGTACATCATTACTTTTTGCTGCTGCAACATCATGTTATTTGAATCGTCTTGCTTAGGCATTCCTTTTACAAGGAGTTGACGCTGGGTTGTGAATGTTGTCGCTGACATCGCAATGATCAAAGCAATTGTGACAATCTTTGTCGTTGTATTTGGACTTGAAAGAAATGTCGAAGAAAGTTCTGCGCCGAAAAATTTTGCTTGTCTAGCTTGGGCGAGGATGTCACCCTTCATCAAGCCATGTGGGTGGTTGTGCGCAATTCCGTTCAAGACTGTAAAGAGTGAGAAGAAAATTGGTGCTTGAGCAAGAATTGGAAGACATGAAGCAAGTGGGTTTGTTTTGTGCTCTTTATAGAGCTTCATCATCTCTTCAGATTGCTTTTGGCGATCATCTTTATAGCGCTTTTGAATCTCTTTCATTTTTGGCGAAAGGGCTGTCATTGCGCGCTGGCTTTTAATTTGCTTAACAAAAAGTGGAATGAGGATGATACGAATCAATATAACTAAGCCAATAATGGAGAGTGACCAACGAATTGATTGGTTTTTAGTGAAAACACCAAAGATTGAATGGAATGTTACAAGCACCCAAGAAACAGCGTAATACAGTGGGTTTAGGATAGTTCCCATTAGATGCCTGCTTTCGTCGTTGATAATTCAGTATTAGTTTTTACCGCGTAATCCACGCCGCCATGTGAAAATGGATTGCACCTTAATAGGCGCCAAGCAGTCATAGCGACTCCTTGAAGAGATCCATATTCTCTGATTGCGTCGATGGAGTATTGAGAACAAGTTGGGTAGTACTTACAGCGTGGTGCAAAATATGGGGAAATAAATTTTTGATAGCCTCGAAGCAGGAAAATTAATAGGTATTTCATACGCCAGCCTTTTTAGCAGCACGTGCGAGAGCTTGATCTAAATCTTCGGTATATGACTTTGCCTCACGGATAACGCGAACCACAATCTGAGTTTGGTTAGGAAAAGAATTTATTCGCTCGCGAAGTGCGTGGCGTAGGTGCCTGGCTATTCTGTGGCGAACGACAGATCCACCGATTGATTTGTTTATTATCAATCCAAATTGAGGGTCGTTAGCAAAATCTTTGTGGGTGAGTAAATACAGAACGAGCGAAGGAGTTGTGACCCGGTGACCAGTTTTAGTGGTTCGAGCAAAATCCTTGCTAGAGCGCAACCGATTGGATGCAGGCAACACAGGTGAATGCGCTTTGCTTACGCAGAGATTGTTGTGCGACCTTTAGCGCGGCGACGAGAAAGAACCGCACGACCGCCTTTTGTTGACATGCGTGCGCGGAAGCCATGCTTCTTGGCGCGCTTACGGTTGTTAGGTTGGAATGTGCGCTTTGTTGTCATTTCAAGTCCTTTTCTTCTCCCATTGGATCTTCGGCCGGCCGGCCGGCCATATGGGGCCACAGCTTGCTGAGGGGGTAACGGTAGGGGAACCTGTGGACAACGGTCAAACCGTCGAAACCGTCGAAACCTAGACCGGTCAGAACCTTTGGCCCAAGGGGGATATTGTGGATAACCGCTTGCTTTATTTGGCTCGGGGGCTTACTTTCACCCTCTATCCACAGGCAACATCCCTAAATCTAAGGTTTAGACCACAGGCTGTGGATAACTGTGGGGATAACTTTTTGGAGCTGTATGGACACTATTTCTGAAGTAGGACAAGTTGGGGTGCCAGCCCAGCCAGAGCTGAGTCCTGCGGTTTTGTGGGATTTAGTGGTGGAAGAGCTGGCTGCTGATTCCCCAAGCTCACGCGCCTTCTTGGCCGCTACTCGTCCACTTGGCCTTCTCCAACTAACTGATGGCGCTTCATTTTTGGTCGAAGCACCAAATGGCTTCACAAAAGATTTTCTTGAAATCCGAGTAAAGACGGCTATCAATGAAATCTTGACTAAGAAGATGAATCAGAATGTTTCGATAGCTGTTCAAGTAAATGAAAGTTTAGAAACACAAAATTTTTATTCTGCTCCTGAAGTAGTTGAGGTGGATCCGATTCAAAGCGAGCCAGCTCCGAGAGTTGGAATGGGTCGCGGAAATGAATCTCGCACAAATGAACCCTCACAATTAAATCCTCGCTACATTTTTGAAACATTTGTTATTGGCGCATCTAATAGGTTTGCTCACGCTGCTGCGGTTGCAGTTGCCGAAGCACCCGCAAAGGCTTACAACCCGTTATTTATTTATGGTGAGTCAGGACTTGGAAAAACCCACTTATTACACGCTATTGGCGCATACGCCAAAGAGTTGTATGGCAATGTTCGTGTTAAATATGTTTCTTCTGAAGAGTTTACGAATGACTTTATTAACTCCATTCGCGATGACAAAGCTTCAACATTTCAAAAAAGATATCGCGACCTAGATATTTTGCTTGTTGATGATATTCAGTTCTTAGAAAACAAAGAGCGTACACAGGAAGAGTTCTTCCATACTTTTAACACTTTATATAATGCTAATAAGCAGATAGTTATTTCAAGTGACCGTCCGCCGAAACAATTAACAACTTTGGAAGACCGCCTCCGTTCACGTTTTGAGTGGGGTTTAATTACCGACATTCAACCGCCGGAGCTTGAAACCCGTATTGCGATTTTGCGTAAAAAAGCGGCTCAAGACAAACTCAATGCTCCTGATGATGTTCTTGAATATATTGCTTCGAAAATTAGTTCTAATATTCGCGAGCTTGAAGGGGCGCTTATCCGGGTAACCGCATTCGCCTCTTTAAATCGCCAACCTGTTGATCTTGGATTAGCTGAGATTGTTTTGAAGGATTTAATTCCTAACGAGGCTGGCCCAGAAATCACCTCTTCAACGATTATGGCCCAAACAGCCAGTTACTTCAGTTTGAGCCTGGACGATTTATGTGGCACAAGCCGAAGTCGGGTCTTGGTCAACGCTCGCCAGATAGCTATGTATTTGTGCCGCGAACTCACCGAACTTTCCCTTCCTAAGATCGGGGAGACTTTTGGGGGCCGTGATCACACGACAGTTATGCACGCCGATCGTAAAATTCGTCAGTTGATGGCTGAACGCCGGTCGATTTATAACCAAGTTAACGAGCTAACCACTCGAATTAAGCAGCAAACTAAGAATTAGATAACGAAGTACCCCCAGGGTGGGGGTAACCTGTGGATAACTATGGATAACTGTGGTTAATTAAAGGTTTTTTGAGGATAACGAAAGGTTGGGAACGGGATAATTAAATAAAGGTGTTTATAGGGAGAGGTTTAGGTGATTTACCCACAGCCTTACCCACAACACCAGAGAGAAGGTTTACAGCCTTTGACCTGCTTATTTAACGTTATCCACAAAGATTGCCAGTAGTTACTACGAATACTTATATATAAAAGAATTACTTGTTAATAAAGCGAACTTGAGAGAACCGGACGAAAAATGAAATTTGTTGTTGAACGCGAAGAGTTGGTGGATGCTGTTAATTGGGTAGCCCGTAGTTTGTCGACCCGACCAATTAAAACCGAGCTTCTTGGCATCATGATTGATGTCGACACTTCCATAACCTTAACTGGCTCAGATTTAGAGACATCGACAAAAGCAATCTTGAAAGCTGACATTGCTTCAAAAGGTAAAGTCCTAGTTCCAGGACGGTTATTAGCGGAAATCGCTCGATCACTACCTAACAAACCTATTTCATTTGTTTTAGACGGCACACGTGTTTTGGTTACCGCAGGTTCTGCCAAATTCACTTTACCTACACTTTCTGTTTCAGAATACCCAACACTTCCTGAACTTCCTGAAACTGCAGGACTGATTGCAAGTGATGTTTTTGCAAGTGCGGTAAACCAAGTAGCTATAGCTGCAGGTCGAGATGATTCACTTCCAACACTTACTGGTGTACATATTGAAATTAACAAAAACCACATAACTCTCGCCGCCACAGACCGTTACAGACTTGCTGTTCGCGAACTTTCTTGGCAGGCAAAAAATACCGATATTGAATCAACAACACTTGTTCGTGCGCGCACACTGACAGATGCTGCTAAATCCTTAACGGGTTCAGATCAAGTAACTATTGCATTGTCACCAACAACATCACATGAACGCCTTGTTGGTTTTGTTTCAGAGTTAAAAACCATGACCTCTAGAACTTTAGATGGTTCTTTCCCACCATTTAAACATCTGCTTCCTTCTGAGTCTTCAGCACAAGCAGTAGTAGATGTATCGACACTTTTAGATTCTGTTCGACGTGTAGCCCTAGTGACAGATAAAACAGTTCCACTTCGTTTAAATTTCGAAAATAATAAATTGCAGCTTGAAGCAGGCACAGGCGAAGATGCACAAGCTACAGAAGAGTTGGATATTCAATACAACGGAGAAGCAATCAATATTGCTTTCAACCCTCAATATTTAACCGACGGACTCCAAGCTCTCAACACACCTTTTGTTCAATTCGACTTCACTGGCGCAAGCAAGCCTGCGGTTCTATCAGGCAAACATGAAGCAAATGGCGCAAAAGATGAAAGTTATAAATATCTACTGATGCCGATGCGTTATAGCTCTTAATGTGGATCAACCATCTTTCACTTAAGAACTTTCGCTCGTATGAAGAGTTGGAGTTACCACTTAGTCCTGGTGTAACAATATTTCTTGGGCGCAATGGTGAGGGTAAAACAAATATAGTTGAATCACTTCTCTATCTTGCTTTCCTTTCATCACATCGAACATCTAATGACCAACCTTTAGTAAGACTAGGAAGTCAATCGGCATATGTACGCGCAAAAACCGAAAATGCAGAACGCGAAATACTTGTCGAATTAGAAATAAATGCTGAAAAAGCAAATAGAGCGAGGGTTAATCAAAATCCCGTGCGCAGCCAAAAGGAACTCTTTGGAATTGTTCAAGCTGTTTATTTCTCCCCTGAAGATCTCGACTTGGTGCGAGGAGACCCATCTGGTCGTAGACGTTTTATAGACGAACTTCTTATATTGCGCAGTCCACGTTTCGCAGGCGTTATTAGTGATTACGAAAGAGCGCTCAAACAAAGAAACTCATTATTAAAAGCCAGAAGCAGTTACTCATCCCTCGCATCTTGGGACCAACAAGTAGCAGATTTTGGGGGTCAACTTATTGCCGCCCGAATAAAAACTCTCAAAGAATTTGAACCAATTTTCGC
>CAIUFY010000165.1 GCA_903898555.1 uncultured Actinomycetes bacterium | reverse complement strand
TCTTTGATTGCACCTTCGATGAGCTTTGAATCGCGAGCAGCTTCGCCGACACCCATATTTACAATTACCTTGGTAATTGTTGGGATCTGCATGACATTCTTGTAACCAAACTTGCTCTTGAGAGCTGGCTTGATTTCAGATGCGTAACGAGCCTTTAAACGAGGCGCTGTTGCAGTTGTCATGATTAGACATCCTTCCCTGTGCGACGAGAGATGCGAACGTTCTTGCCCTCATCGTTTTTGCGTGCACCTAAACGAGTGCGCTTGCCATCATCGCCAACCAACATCACATTTGAAATGTGAATTGGAGATTCGATGGTAATAATTCCGCCAACTTTGACTCCACGCTCGGTGGTGTCTTCCTTGGTGTGACGCTTTACGCGGTTAACGCCTTCAACAACAACGCGTGAATCACGCTTGCTGATATCGAGCACCTTGCCGGTTACGCCCTTATCTTTTCCAGCGATCACTTCAACAGTGTCGCCCTTACGAATGCTTGACATTTTTAGAGCACCTCCGGAGCCAAAGAGATAATCTTCATGAACTTCTTATCGCGGAGTTCGCGAGCAACTGGTCCGAAGATACGAGTTCCACGAGGTTCGCCGTCAGCTTTCAAGATCACTGCAGCATTCTCATCAAACTTGATATATGAACCATCAGGGCGACGGTTCTCTTTTACTGTGCGAACGATGACAGCCTTTACGACTTCACCCTTCTTCACTGTTCCGCCAGGAATTGCATCCTTAACAGAACAAACAATGATGTCTCCGATACCGGCGTAACGACGGGAGGAGCCACCGAGTACACGGATGCATAGAAGTTCCTTTGCACCAGTGTTATCAGCGACGCGAAGTCGCGATTCTTGTTGAATCATACGTTTTCCTTCTTCCTTTACCCGTTACTTTGCCTTCTCAAGGATCTCAACTACACGCCAGCGTTTTGTTGCTGAAAGTGGTCGAGTTTCCATAATGAGAACGCGGTCGCCGATGCCGGCTGTGTTGTTTTCATCGTGAGCCTTCAGCTTGCGTGAGCGGCTCAAAACTTTGCCATATAGACCATGCTTTACGCGATCTTGAATCAAAATAACGACAGTCTTATCCATCTTGTCGCTTGTTACGATTCCTTCACGAGTCTTGCGAGAACCGCGCTCAATATTGTCGGTCATGCTGCCCCTCCAATTCCGAGTTCACGTTCACGCAAAATTGTGTAGATGCGTGCAATTTCTTTACGAACCTGGGTCAAACGACCATGGCTCTCAAGTTGTCCTGTTGCTGCTTGGAAACGAAGGTTGAAAAGTTCTTCCTTTGCTTCCTTAAGCTTGGTTGCGAGCTCATCTGTTGAGAGAGCGCGAAGTGTTTCTGCTGTAACGATGTTTGTCATTAGAACTCCTCACGACGAACTACGCGGCACTTCATTGGCAACTTGTGAATTGCGCGAGTCATTGCCTCAGTAGCGATATCTTCTGTAACACCGGAGATTTCAAACATCACACGGCCTGGCTTTACGTTTGCAATCCACCATTCAGGTGAACCTTTACCAGAACCCATGCGTGTTTCAGCTGGCTTCTTGGTCAGTGGACGGTCTGGATAAATATTGATCCAAACTTTTCCACCACGCTTGATGTGACGTGTCATCGCAATACGAGCTGCTTCAATTTGGCGGTTGGTTACGTATGCAGGCTCTAGAGCCTGAATTCCGAAATCTCCGAATGAAACTACTGTTCCACCCTTTGACTTACCAGCACGCTTTGGGTGATGCTGTTTGCGGTGCTTAACGCGACGTGGAATCAACATTTAGTTTGATCCTCCCTCTACAACCGGAGCATCAACAACAGCTGTTGCAGCTGCAGGCGCTTGAGTGGTTGTTACTTCTGAACTCGTTTGACGTGGCTGGTTTGAACGAGGTCCACGGTTTGAGTTTGGTGTACGAGGCTTTGGAGCGCGAGCTGCAGCAAGTGCTGATGCTGCGCGTTCTGCGCGGGACTCGATAACTTCACCCTTGTAGATCCACACCTTTACACCAAGACGACCGAATGTTGTATGAGCTTCATGGAAGCCATAGTCAATATCAGCACGAAGTGTGTGAAGAGGTACGCGACCTTCACGATAGAACTCTGAACGAGCAATTTCTGCTCCGCCAAGACGGCCACCAACTTGTACGCGGATGCCTTCGGCACCAGCCTTCATTGCGGCTTGCATTGACTTACGCATTGCGCGACGGAATGAAACACGAGCAGCGAGCTGCTCTGCAATTCCTTGAGCAACAAGTTGAGCATCAATCTCAGGGTTCTTAACCTCGAGAATGTTGAGCTGTACTTGCTTGCCTGTCAGCTTTTCAAGATCCATGCGGATTCGATCTGCTTCTGTTCCACGACGACCGATAACGATTCCTGGACGAGCAGTGAATAGATCGATACGAACCTTTTCACGGG
>CAIUFY010000164.1 GCA_903898555.1 uncultured Actinomycetes bacterium | reverse complement strand
TTTATTTCAAATGTCGAAATGACAATGGCAAAAACCGATTTAAAGATGTCGCGCAAGTATGTGGAAAAGTTAGTGGACCCTTCCCTCCACCACTTCCTTGACACTATCGAGAAGGAATTTGAGCTCACGCGCCAAGAAATCTTGCTTCTTACCGAAAAAAGCGAACTTTTAGGTGATCAAGAAATTCTCGCGCGGACGCTGCAAGTGCGAGATATTTACCTCGCACCACTTCATCTCTTACAAATTTCATTGCTAGAGCATGTTCGCCAAGATGGTGAGTCAGACCCAACCTTGCATCGCGCGCTATTGCTCACCATAAATGGTGTTGCTGCAGGTCTTCGCAATACCGGTTGATTGACGAGTTTTAAACCGCCTTCTCGTCTCTTGTTCTCTTTCCGCTAATCCAGAAGAGAACTCCGGTGACTGTGAATACTGCAAGAGGAATACCTTCGGTTAAGAAGTACTTCCACTTCTCACTTTGAGCCCACCCATCAGGACGGTAGAGATCTCCAAACCACGCTCCCCCGATTCCAGGGAAGAGTAGCTGCGCCCCTGCAAAGAGAACCAGGCAAGTAAGCCATACGGAAATAGTTTTTCCAAATGGCGCCTTGTAAGGACGTGGCTGATCAGGGTGAGTCACGCGTAAACGCCATAGCGCTGGATAAATTGCGAGATATGAGAGAACCGTTGTAGAAACAGCGATACCTATTACAACGGTGAAGTATTTTCCAAGATTACCGCCACTGATTTGATGGGCGGCAATAACAGTTGCTGTAGCAACGCCACCTGACAAGATATTCACGCGTACTGGAGTTCCATGTTTTTCTGAAATTTCACCAAGCCAACGTGGTGCAGCGCCATCGTAACCAGATACTGCAAGGGCGCGGTCAGAACCCATAATCCAAGCAACGCCAGATGAAAGAGTGCACAGGATGAAGAGCAGTCCCGCGATAGCACCCATGACTGCGCCGCTTCCTGTAAGAGTAGCAACGCCTTTAGCATCCACAGATCCACCAAAAACTGTAAATACAGTCTTGATTGCATCAATAAAACCGCCGAGACTTGTCACCTGACTTACTGGAAGCACGATGAGGACACCAATAATTGGGACACCGTAAAGAAGAATTCCGGCAAGTGCTGCGCGAATTAACGAATAAGGAACATCTCGCTTTGGATCAATCATTTCATCACCCGCAGCGTTTGGAAGTTCAAATCCGCACAAAGCGAAAATCAAAATTCCAGTCAGGCCAACAAAGCCTGCATAATTGATTGTCATCTCACTTGCATGCAATCCATTTACGCCATGTCTTGCTCCATACATGACAACGGCCACGGTAAAAATACCCAATAAAATAAAACGTGCATAGGCTCCTGAAATTGGAATGTACTTACCAACTTTGAAGGAGAGAATTGTTGCGAATGTTCCTACCCAAATAAAAGTGATGGTAAAAAAGTAAAACCAGAATGTGCTCATGGGACGGCCATCTCGGAAAAACGTTTCTAATGTGGCAGCTGCTACAACTGAAAGAGTTCCACCAAACCAGACGGGATTTGTCACCCAATAAAGCATGTTGTTTATTGTTGCTACAAGGCGTCCAAAAGCAAGACGGGCCCAAAGGTAGGGACCACCTTCTTGTGGGAATGCTGTACCTAGCTCTGCAAAAAGGAGCGATTGAGGGATGAAAAAGAGAAGAGCGAAAAAGAAAAGCATCGTGATTGCTCGAGGCCCTTGGCTTGCAATCTGACCGACGCTATCCACGCCAACAAGTGTGCAGATTGTGAATGCCAATATTTCTTTTCTACCAAAGGATTTCTTGAGGTGCTTAGTTTGTTCAACTGCATCTGCCGTTACATCTAAATCGCGAAGTTGATCGGCTTGGTTATTTGTTGTCATGCTGCCCTCTCCTGTAGACAATGCTGGAAAGGGTACCCGGTAGGACCTTAGATGTTAATGGTGCCGGCAAAATTTTTTCTAGTTATTAAAATCTTGCTGAGCTATTTCTAGGCCTTTTTCAATCAAGCGCTCCACCGCCATTGCTCCACGGGCGATGAAATCATCAAGTTCTTTCTTTTCTAAAGACGAGAATGGCTTGAGGACATAATCGGCCGGATCTTGTGGCGCCGGTGGCCGACCAACTCCGATCCGCACGCGAAAATAATCGGGTCCAGCAAAATGTTTAGTGATGTCTTTGAGGCCATTGTGGCCATTATCGCCACCACCTTGTTTTAGACGAATTGTGTTGAATGGAATATCAATCTCGTCATGGACAACGATGATGTTTTTTTCTGAAACTTTATAAAAATCAGCGAGAGACTTCAGCGGAGCACCAGATTCGTTCATATATAACTTGGACTTTGCGATTGTAACCGCAGCGCCAGCAACACGAATATCTGCTATTTCGCATCTGGATTTATGGGAAGAAAATTTTATGCCACTGGCCAGATAGTTTGTAACCATCTGGCCAGCATTGTGGCGAGTAGATGCATATTGATCTCCGGGATTGCCTAGGCCGAAAACAATCCAACGATCAGACATCTTTACTCTTTTTACTAGTAGTTATTTAGCTTCTGCGGCTGGAGCTGCAGGAGCAACTTCAGTTGCTGCAACAGGTGTCTCTTCTGATGATGTTGACTTCTCTGACAAGTGAACAACGATCATGTGCGGATCAGATACAAGCTTTGTACCAGCAGGAAGAATGACATCTCCAGCGTACTTTGAAGTATTCGAAGCCATTCCTTGAATGCTAAGTTCAATGAATGATGGGATAGAAGTTGCTTCAACTTCAACCTCAATAGAGTTGTTAACGTGTTCAAGAATTCCGTCACGATCGTGCTCGCCAGTTGTGTGAATTGGAACTTCAACAGTTACCTTTTCACCGCGACGCACAACAAGGAGATCGATGTGTTCAAGGATTCCGGTAATGGGGTGCTTTGTGACTGACTTTGGAAGAGTGAGCTCGGTCTTGCCATCAAAATTGATGTCGAGAAGAACGTTTGAGCTCTTCAATGCAGTACCCATCTCTTTTGCAGGGAGGGAAACGTGCTGTGGTTCTGCACCGTGACCGTAAATTACCGCTGGAACCAAACCAGCTTTACGATCGCGACGTGATGCGCCTTTTCCAAAATTGGTGCGCTTTGTTCCATTGATTGAAATCTCGGCCATGAGTTGCTGCTTTCTCTAAATGATCTTAAATGATCCTTGTGCTTGGAATGATTACTACAGCACGGTTAGAGAGCAACCCGTCGATTACGGATAAAAGCTATCCCTCGCCGTGACGTGACCGAAGGTTATCTTGTGAGCAATAAGAAGGGCAAATCGGGCTAAATTAAGCCAAATCCGGATTAAGCATCACGTTTTCGACGATGGAATCAATGAGCCAAAGCCAGTTTGCAGGCTCCATTTTCGTTTCGACATAATCATTAACTACCTGGCCCATAGTGTAAGCCTGAATAAATACTGACAATGTGAGCGGGTCAAGTCGCGGATTTCCCCATCCTCGAGCAATGACTTCACGAAATAAATCCGCAAGTGCAGAAGTTAACCGCTCCTGTTCAATTGCGTAATGAGTACGCATCCGATCGTTCTGACCGGCGGCCGCCATCGCATTAACTCGATAGAGCCGCTGTTGTTTCATTTCTTCACCTTGGGTTGCTCGAGTGACCCCACGCATCGCCTCTGCAAACTTATTGCGATCTTGAATTTGCAGGGCTTGGATAATCATTGTCGAAGTTTCAGCAACATAATTAGCAAATCGTTTTACTTGAGCCTGCTCAAGTAAATCAGAGAAATCTTCGAAGTGGTAATAGAGAGAGCCTTTAGATATTCCAGATTTTTCTAGTACTTCTTCGCTCGTGACCTCAATCAAATGCTCAGATTGAAGTAGTTCAAGAACTGCATCAATTAGTGCTTCTTTTGTTGGATGAGAGCCAGCCATTAGCTATGCCCGTCAAAGAGACTTGTAACCGATCCATCCTCGAAGACCTCGCGAATTGCGCGAGCTAGTAATGGAGCAATTGAAAGCACAGTCAATTTATCAAAACGACGATCTTCTGGAATCGGAAGCGTATTTGTCATGACAATTTCAGTTGCGCCGCTGTTTTTGAGGCGATCAGAAGCTGGACCTGACAACACTCCGTGAGTTGCAGCAACAATGACTTCCGATGCCCCTGCTTCAATACATGCATCCACGGCCTTAACGATTGTTCCTGCGGTGTCGATCATGTCATCGATAACGACAGCGGTACGTCCCTTTACATCGCCAACTATGCGGCCAATTGTCGCTTCATTTGGAATACGAGGGTCGCGAGTTTTGTGGATAAATGCGATTGGGCAGCCACCCATCAAATCTGACCAACGTTCTGCTACCCGAACTCGTCCAGAGTCTGGTGAAACGATTGTGAGATTGTTGCGATCAACTTTACTGCCAACATAATTAGTCAGAAGTGGGAGTGCAAAAAGATGATCTACTGGACCATCAAAGAATCCTTGAATTTGCGAGGTATGTAGATCCACAACCATTAAGCGATCTGCACCGGCTGTCTTAAATAAATCAGCCATCAACCGTGCTGAAATTGGCTCGCGCCCACGGTGCTTCTTATCCTGGCGGGCATATCCATAAAATGGAGCGACGACTGTTATTCGCTTTGCTGATGCGCGTTTAAGAGCATCGACCATGATTAGTTGTTCCATGATCTGCTTGTTTACAGGTGCTGCGTGACTTTGAATTACAAACGCATCGCTTCCGCGAACACTCTCTTCAAAGCGAACGAAGATTTCACCGTTTGCGAAGTCATACGCGGATGTTGGGGTAACTGCAATACCAAGGTCGGATGCGACCTCTTCTGCTAGCTCCGGATAACCTCTTCCAGAAAAAACGCGCAAACGTTTTTCCGATGAGAGACGAAGTTCGCTCATTGATGATCCCCTTACTCCTAAAGCGTCGATTCGGTGGCTCCTGCATCTCTAGCTGCTTGTTCGGATTTCGTTCCCGATCTCCGGCGAAGCACCCAACCTAAAACATTTCGCTGCTTGGCGCGTGCAACTCCAATTGCGCCTGCAGGAACATCTTCTGTAATTATCGAACCCGCTGCCGTATAGGCACCATCGCCGATTCGTACTGGTGCCACGAGCATAGTGTCACTTCCCACCCGCACATGATCACCGACAACGGTCTGGTGTTTCTCAACACCGTCATAATTCACAAAAATAGTGGCAGCCCCGATATTCGTGCCTTCGCCAATCGTGGCATCTCCAACATACGAAAGGTGAGGAACCTTTGAAGATTCGCCAATGCTTGAGTTTTTAATTTCAACATAAGCACCGACTTTGGAATTTGACGCTAATTGAGTTCCTGGACGGATAAAAGAGAACGGGCCGACACTTGCCTCGGCACCGATTTGCGAATCAGCAACTCGGGATTCAATCACAACCGCGCCTCGGTCGATAGTTACATTCGTGAGCGTGGTTCGTGGGCCAATGAGAGCGCCAGATGCAATCTTTGTCTTTCCGTGAAGAGCAGAGCCAGGCATAATCGTCACATCGGTGTCGATTTCAACAGTCGCATCAATCCATGTTGTCATAGGATCAATAATTGAGACTCCATTGAGCATGTGGGAATCGTTAATTCGATCTCGCATTATCGCCGCGCATTGCGCGAGCTGAGAGCGATCATTTATGCCTAGAGTCTCAGTGAAGTCATTGGATTGAATTGCGACCGCAATTTTGCCTGATGCTTTAACTAAGGCAATTACATCAGTCAGATAAAGCTCGCCTTGCGAATTATCAGCTGTTAAATTTTTCGCTGCTTCACGAAGCGTCTCAATGTCGAAAAGGTAAACGCCAGTATTAATCTCGTCCACCAGTTTTTGATCTTCATCTGCATCGCGTTCTTCAACGATACGAAGAACGGCTCCTAAGTCATCGCGCAGAATTCGGCCATAGCCGAATGGATCTGGCAAGACTGCGGTCAGAACTGAAGCGACGCTTTCAAGTTCCTCATGGGCTTCAATAAATTCTGAAATTGTTGATGTGCGAAGCAAAGGTGTATCGCCTGCGACTACAAGTACCGTGCCCGTTATGTTTGTGTCAGCGAGCGCAAGTTGAACAGCGTGACCCGTTCCATTTCGCTCGGCTTGGTGGACTCGATGTGCAGAAGGCGCAATTTCAGAAAGGTGCGCTTCGACTTCTTCGCGATGAGCTCCAACAACTACTGAAACTTCTTTGGAAGTGGGAGTAACGGCTTCGAGCACGTGATGGATAACGGTTTTTCCAGCAATCGGATGTAGAACTTTTGCGAGGGAGGATTTCATTCGGGTGCCTTCACCGGCGGCAAGTACGACTACAAGGTCGACTTTCTTTTGTTGACTAGCCAAAATCGCCTCCCAACTGCTTGTGCGTAAAGCGCGCCCGTGGTCGGAGTCTATAGGTGGCTCCGCCACCAGGTATCGATCCTGGACCCTGGGCTTCAAAGGCCCATGTGCTAGCCACTACACAATGGCGGAACCTGAATTGTCCCTTATAGACGCGAATCGTGCAAAAGAGCCTTCGGGCAGGGGTCGTGCAAACTATGAGAACTAAAGAGTCTCAACAACCCTGGCGCCATGAACCGGTCCATAGGCCCTTAAAACGCTTGATACAACCCCGCTGGCACTAAGAGCCACGGTTAGATCAAGAGCTCGTTCTTCATCCTCCACAAGAAATACCACTGTAGGTCCAGATCCAGAAACTATGCCGCCCAAGGCTCCGTATTCCTCACCTACATCTAGTACAAGGCGCAGCGCCGGGCGAAGTGAGCAAGCGGCAGATTGCAAATCATTTGTTAAAAATTCGCCAACGCTTCTTGCGTCGGCAGCTCGTAGAGCTTGCAAGAGCGAGTCACTTGTTCGAGGGTTTGCGATTTCACGACCTTCACGAAGTCGATCGCATTCTTTGTAAACTGCGGGTGTAGAAAGGCCGCTTCCAGACATTGCCACGACCCAGTAGTACGTTCCGCTCGCAAGAGCAGGCGTTAATTGATCCCCGTGTCCACGGCCGATTGCAATTCCTCCAGCAATTGAAAATGGCACATCACTTCCGAGTTCAGCGGCAATCCTCTCCATCTCATCGCGAGAAAGAGTCAGATCGCAGAGCGCATCAATTCCAACGATGACTCCCGCAGCGTCAGCACTTCCACCAGCCATTCCGCCGGCAACTGGAATCTCTTTTTTCAAATGAATTTCAAGATCTGCAATTGCGTCGTATCGCGCAATCATGAGCTGTGCTGCTTTGTATGCAAGATTTGATGAGTCGGTTGGTACACCATGTGCTGTCGAACCCGAAACAGAAAGAGTGATTCCACTTCCTTCGGCTCCGTATCGAACCGTTACGTCATCAAAAATGGAAATGGCCTGAAAAACGCTGACAACCTCATGGAACCCATCCGTGCCTAAAGGGCCGACTGATAATTGAAGGTTGACCTTTGCAGGAACCCGAACAACCACGCCTTTTGTAATCACGTGGGAAGCGTATTGCTTTTAGTGAGCCTGCGCGATTCTAATAAAATCTTCTAGAAGCAGAGCTTCACCCCGTGCCGTTGGATCTACTCCCGCACTTTCAATAATCGCACTTGCCGAACTTCCTAGACGCTCTGAAAGAGCACCCCTTAGCATTTTCCGACGTTGGGCAAATGCCCCGTCTATTAAGGCAAAGGTCTTAAGCCTCAGGGCCTCATCTCCAGGTACATCGTGCCTATCAAAGCGAACAAGTGAGGAATCCACATTGGGAACCGGCCAAAAAATACTCCTAGAGACGTTTCCCGCTGGAACCAAACTCCCCCACCAACTCGCTTTTACCGATGGAGAACCGTAGTTTTTAGTTCCAGGTTTTGCGACAAGTCGATCTGCAACTTCGCTCTGAACCATAACTACTCCTGTTCGAAGCGATGGCAATTTTTCAAAGGCCCTTAGTAAAACGGGAACAGAAATGTTATAGGGCAAGTTTGCAACCAGGACGGTAGGCGCCGAATCAAGTGGCTCAAGTTCCATGGCATCAGCATTTATTACTTCCAAATTATTAATATCAAATCCGTGTCGAGTCGCAGTTGTTGGTAGTTCACCTGCAAGGCGAGGATCAATTTCGATTGCAATTACTCGCGACGCCGATTCCAAGAGAGCAAGAGTCAAAGAGCCAAGCCCTGGTCCGATCTCCAATGCAACATCTGTTTTTTCAACATCAGCACTCTTCACTATTCGTCTACACGTATTGGCATCAACGACAAAATTTTGTCCTAGTTTTTTCGTTGGATTTACTCCAATCCGCGTTGCAATTTCGCGGATTTCAGAAGCGCCCAAAAGTCCTGACATTTTTAAAACTCACCGTAAACATCTGTTGTATTCAAAACGATAGCTTTACACAACTCGTCTAGATCCATATCGCGAACCTGAGCCATTAGACGCAATGTATTTGGGATTTGCGCCGGTGAATTGAGAAGTCCTCGATTTGGCATTGGTGTCAGAAATGGCGAATCAGTTTCGACCAGAATTCTGTTGAGCGGTGCAAGAGCCAGGGCCTCGCGCAAGTGCGGTGCGTTCTTAAATGTTACGGTTCCTGCGAAAGATAGGTAATAACCGTTGCTGAAGCATTCGCGCGCCATTTGAGCATCACCTGAGAAACAGTGAAACACAACCTTTTCCGGTGCTCCTACTTCAATTAACGTATCTAGGACCGCACGATGAGCTTCACGGTCATGAATCATCAGGGCTTTATCTACATCTTTAGCAATTTGAATGTGTCGCTTAAAGGAATAGATCTGCTTCTCTTGTCCTTCAGGAGCAGTCCGAAAAAAATCCAACCCGGTCTCGCCAATTGCGCGAACCCGCGGATGGCGAGAAAGCGTCGTTATAACTTCTAAGTCAGCTTCTAAATCTTCCGTCACCGGGGCATCATTTGGATGAAGGGCAACTGCGGCCAAGACGCGACCTGGGAATGCTTCTGCGCATCTAACGCCCCATTCAGATTGCTTTGCTGAGTAACCAACCTGAATCACTCGATCAATCCCGACGCTTTTTGCTTCATCAAGAACCGCAGCG
>CAIUFY010000163.1 GCA_903898555.1 uncultured Actinomycetes bacterium | reverse complement strand
TTAAAGAAAAAGGCTTGCCTCTTCCTACCCGCGAGGAAGCAAAGAGCCCAATTTATCTCTTTGGCGGAACGATTGTTTCGGTCATCATCGAAGTAATGACAATCGGAATCATCGTTACATCCCTCCAAGCACATCAACCAAATATCGGCATTCTAGATGGAGCAGGAATTGGATTTACACTCGGTTTTGGTATCGCAGCAATCAACTCGCTCCCGCACCGACTCTTCTCACATGAGAGTTACAAAGTTTGGATTATTGAGTGCAGCAATGACGTCATCAACATGACGCTTGTTGGGGCAATCATCGCCTTCATGAACTAAAGAAAAGAGTTACTTCTTCTCTGCCATCCTCATTTTCACCATATCGGTGAGAAGTTTGGCATCAACCTTCCAATCATTTGGAACAGCGATTGTTTTGATCTTTACATCAAGATCACTCATTCTTGGTTCGAACTTTGCCAAAACCGCTTTGCTCCAAGGTGCCATCAGGACGGTGTTTTTTGAGCACGAAACTCCAAAGACATATTTTGTCTCGTCTTTAAGCATCGGTTGATTCCAGGCGATAACAAGTTCTAATTGCGGAAATTTTGTTTGGATAGCCTTGAAGATTGCCTTCACGGTTTTTACCTGCTGAGGATCCAATGTCTCGTAATACTGACCTGCTGTCTCATATTTTTTGGTCGTAGTTGATCCGCGTGAGTACATCACCAATGCATTTGCATGAGCCTGAGTAAATCCATAATTCTCTCGAAGATGTGCTATTTGCTTTGGATATTTTTCATCGGCGATTTCCTTCATCACTTTGAACCAATACGACATCTTTTCGCCGTACTTCTTCTCTATTGCAGGAAAATGCGCTTCTCTGCTGGGATCTTTAGTGGCCACAGTCACATAATATCGGAGAGCACGTTATCCCGGGCAATGATTGCTAAAAGCGGCGAATAAGAATGCGCTAGATTCCTCTAATGCTCGGTGGAATAAATACCTCACTCTTTCTCAAAGGTCTTGGCGGCTTTATCGTTCTGCCCTTTATCATTCTGCTTCTTAAATGGGCTTTTCCATCAAAGAAGAATCCAGAAGATCGTGCCCGCCGCAGGGCGTTGAAGAAATCCCTCCGCGAACTAAATCGAAAATAGGGGAGCCACGCATGTCTCTTGCAATCGTTACGGGTGGTTCTCGCGGCCTTGGATTTGAAACAGCCCGTGCCCTCAAAGCGCAAGGCCACAACATCGTTCTGGTTGCCAAAGATCCAGAACGCCTAAAGCTAGCTGCGCAGCAGTTGCAATGTGACTATCGCGCTGTAGATCTTGAAGATTTAGAGGAAGCGAAAGAAACGTTCCAAGAAATTCTCGCAACTTTCGGATCCCCGCAGATTCTTGTGCTCGCCCATGGCGTTATGAGTGAAAAGATGTCAAAGACTCTCAAGACAACAACCGAAGAATGGCGCCGAGTTATGGCGATCAATCTTGATTCAGTATTCGCCGCTGTAAATATTCTTGGTCCTTCCATGGCGGAGGCTCGCAACGGTCGCATAATTATTTTTTCAGCGTGCCTTGGTCGTATGTCAGGTCCAGGAAATGCTGGGGGATTAGCTCCATACAGAATTAGCAAAGCTGGAGTCAACGCACTCGTACGCAATCTTGCACACGAAACTGGTCACGGTACTCGTGGATTGTTGGTTGATGCAGTGTGCCCAAATCACACTCGCACAGATATGGGTGGGCCTGATGCTCCGCTTTCAGTTGAAGAAGGTGCAGACACGGCTATTTGGCTGGCGACAAGAGAATTTGATTCTGCAACCGACAAGACTGGTTTGCTCTGGGAGGAGCGCGAAGTCATAGATTGGTGACCACCTTTCTCCGGCTTCTCTCAATCTTGACGGGTATCTTTAAACTATGCGAAAAATAATTTCCTCAGCTCTCATTGCGCTTCTAGCTCTTGCGCTCATTCAAAACTCTGCATCCGCAATGGGGTCTGGAAACAAGTACCAGGACGCTCAAACCGGCCTCAGTTATCAAATATTTCAACCAGGTTCTACAGGCGATTTAACTCTTCGCTCTTTTAATTTGCAGTCATGCGGAGCTGGGCACGAGCAATGGCTCGCGGCGATCTATGGCGAGACGCGTTCGGTTCAATTTCTAGAAACAGATGCCTCGGTTAAATGTTCCAACCCAGGACTTGGGGTAAAAGTTGCAACAGCAACAATCAATGGGAACAAAGCCACAATTGTTGCATTCTGCGATCCGGCGAATGCGAAGCAGTGGAAGAATTGCAAGACATCAGATATTCAAAACTATGGTGGCTATGCGCTATGGAAAGTCCCTGCAACAAAACTTCTGCATGGCACTGAAATTGAAGTTCTTGTTTCCGCGCTTAACTATTCAAACCTATTGAAACTTGCCAGGGGAATGAAACCCGTCGGAAAATAGACTTTCCCGTTGGGCTCAGGATTTATTAAGCAAATTTTGGGCTCTACTTAGGAGTTAATTCAACCTCCGTTAACCCTTCGGCGGCACTCTTTGGCCATAAGCAATTAAGGGTAATTGCGCTTCACTTTAGGAGAGAAAAATGATCGCACTAATACTTTTCCC
>CAIUFY010000162.1 GCA_903898555.1 uncultured Actinomycetes bacterium | reverse complement strand
TTGGCTACCTACTTTGGTCGCTTATGGGCTACATGTTGGTCACAGCAGTCTTTGTTGTAAGCCTGGGCAAGCTTGGAGATATTCGCGGTCGAGTGAGAATTTACAATTTAGGGTTTGCAGTTTTTACCGCGGCTTCAATAATTCTTGCGATCAATCCTTATCATGATGGAAAAGGAGCCATGTGGTTGGTCGGTTGGCGATTAGTACAAGGCATAGGCGGAGCGATGCTTATGGCGAATTCAAGCGCGATTATTGTTGATGCCTTTCCCTCAACTCAACGAGGAATGGCCATCGGCATTAACCAAGTCGCTGCGATTGCTGGCTCCTTTGTCGGATTAATTCTTGGCGGAGCGCTAGTAGTTGTCGATTGGCGTTTGGTTTTTTGGGTATCAGTGCCTGTCGGTATTGCTGGAACTTTCTGGTCGTACCACTCTCTGCATGACAATGGTCAACGAATTAACGCAAAGATTGATTGGATCGGCAATATCTTCTTCGCCATCGGCTTGACTTCGTTGCTCACAGGAATCGTGTATGGAATTCAACCTTACGAGAATTCCGCCATGGCATGGGCTTCGCCAAAGGTTCTTACATTCCTTATAGTAGGAATTGTTTTCCTGATTGTTTTCACCCTCTTTGAAGCACGAATTGAACACCCAATGTTTAATTTGCACCTCTTTAAAATTCGAGCATTCTTCACTGGAAGCGTTGCGGGTCTATTAACGGCAACTGCTCGCGGCGGTATGCAATTCATGCTTATTATTTGGTTACAGGGTATCTGGCTTCCGCTCCATGGATTTTCTTTCGAAAGGACTCCTTTGTGGGCAGGAATTTATATGCTCCCTCTTACATTGGGGTTCTTAATTGCAGGACCAGTTTCTGGATATTTCTCTGATAAATATGGTGCGCGTGTTCTCTCAACTGTCGGCTTGATCATTTTCGGCGGAAGCTTTATTGGACTTCTAGTGGTGCCAACAAATTTCACATATTGGGTCTTTGCGCTTCTCATATTTCTCAACGGTGTGGGTGGCGGCCTTTTCGCCGCACCAAACTCGACCGCGGTGATGAATTCAGTTCCATCTTCAGCCCGTGGCGGCGCAGCAGGAATTCAAGCTTCATTCATGAATACAGGAATGGTGCTTTCAATGGGGCTCTTTTTCTCGTTGATGATTATCGGACTTTCACGCGTTCTTCCAACGTCATTGTTTAATGGGTTGAGTGCTCAAGGGGTGGGTGCGACACAGGCGCATGCAATTGCAGCACTTCCGCCGGTTGCCACGCTCTTTTCATCATTCTTGGGATACAACCCTTTGGAAACTCTCTTAGGATCTCAAGCACAAGCAGGGGTCACGGCAGCTCAATGGCACGTCTTAACTGGCAAAAGCTTCTTCCCATCTTTGATCACCTCACCATTCCATCACGGACTCTTTATCGTCTTTGGAATCGCAGCGCTAATGGCGGCGGTAGCAGCAATCTTTTCTGTCTTACGCGGAAAGAAATTTGTTCACGAGGATATCTAGTTCTTAGGTTATAAGATTGTTTCGTGAGCATCTTTGAAGATATTGAAAGTGCCCTTAAGGCAGATAAGCGGACACTGCTCGGCATCATTGGTGAACCAGGAGCTGGAAAATCAACCTTAGTTGAGCAAATCAAAGAGAAATTTCCAGGCAATAGTGTTGCGGTTCTACCGATGGATGGATTTCATTTAAGCAATAAGGTTTTGATTGAACGTGGTATCCGAAACATAAAGGGAGCCCCTCAAACTTTCGATGCACTTGGTTTTGTAGCTTTGCTAGAAAGAGTCAAAGAAAATTTAGAAGAAGATATATACATTCCAGTTTTTCACCGTGAGATTGAAGAATCCATAGCAAATGAAGCGGTGATTACTTCAGAAGTGAGAGTTGTAATTGTCGAAGGTAATTACCTTTTATTTCCTGAAATGGGTTGGGTTGGAGTCCGCGAATTACTAGATATGAGTTATTACATAGACCTTCCTCAAGAGATACGTATCGAAAGGCTAATTTCTCGCCACAAAAAATATGGAAAAACTTCCCAAGAAGCTCATGATTGGGTGATGGGCAGTGATGAAGCAAATGCTCGATTAATTCGCGCAACAAAAGAACTAGCCTCAAAGGTGATAAAAATATGAAACAAGTAATTGCAACTGCCCCCAAAGAACTGACGATAGTTGATGTTCCAAAACCAGAACTTGCGGCGGGAGAAATTCTTGTGCAAACCCTTGTTGCAGGTGTTTGCGGTTCTGATTTGCATGCAATTCAAGGACTTCATCCTTTTGTACCACTTCCATACAAGCCTGGGCATGAAGTTGTAGGAATTATTCGCGAGATTGCTCCGGATGTTGATGGCTTTTCTATTGGCGATCGAATCACGGTAGAACCAGATTTGCCATGTTGGGATTGCAAGAATTGTAAAAATGGAAATGAGAATCTTTGTGAGCGTTTACAGTTTTTTGGTTGTGGTTATCCCCAAAGTGGAATGAGTGAATTTTGGACCCTGTCAGCTCGTCGAGCACACAAAGTTCCAGATAGTTTTACTGATGAAGCTGCATCACTCATTGAGCCACTTTCGACTCCGATTCATGCAATGAAATTAGCATCGCTTGGAAGCAAGGATCTCTCTGGAAAGACTGTGGTTATTTTGGGTTGCGGAACCATTGGATTGTTAACGCTTGTTGCAGCAAAGTATTTCAATGCCAAGACGATAGTTATGACAGACCTATTGCCGAATAAGCGTGAAAGAGCGTTGCGCCTTGGTGCGGATGCCGTTCTAGATGCTGGACTTGCCGGAGTTGTCGATGATGTTCGGGCGCTATTAGGCGATAGCGCTGATGTCGTATTTGATTGCGTTGCGTTGCAACCTACCGTCAATCAGGCCATTGCGTTGGCAGACAAAGGCGGAACAGTTGTAATTGTTGGAGTTCCAGAAAAAGATGTCTCGGTGCCACTTCCAATTATCCAAGATCATCAAATTCGTATCCAAGGTTCAGCAACGTATCTACCTTCAGATTTTAAGGATGCCATAACACTTCTTGGAAGTGGAGCCCTTGATGTAAAGGAGTTCGTCACCGCAGTCTTCCCTTGGGAGCAAACTCAGGAAGCTTTCGAGAGTGCCCTCCTTGGAGATCAAGTAAAGGTACTAATTCGCTTTAGCTAATTGCTTTGTTGCTCCATAGAAATCGTCATCGTCAATGGCAAACGGACTGACGCTGGTTGACGGGCAATGTAGACAATCTGATTGGCAACATCGGTAGGTTTCAGGTACATATCTAGTCGAGGCGCACCTGGTGTACGTCCAGTTCCGAATGCAAAGTTTGTCGATACACCTGATGGGGCAATCAAAGATACGCGAATGCCCTTTTCTCTCAATTCATGATCAAGGCCCGCAGCCAAACCAACCTGTGCGTGTTTTGTCCCCGCATAAATTGCTTCTTTTCCAGCGCCATAAAAACCTGCAACAGAGCAAACGATAATGATGTCTCCAGCACCTTTTTCGACCATAACTTTCGCGCATGAACGAATCAGGTGCACCGTACCTTCAAAATTTGTTCTCATCATGTTGTTGATCTCGTCGTCGCTCCAGTCAAAGATTGATCCGTAAAGTCCAACACCTGCATTTGGAATAACGATGTCAATAGTCCCAAAAAGTCTTAAGGCTTCCGATGCAATTGCTCGTGATATTTCAGGATTCGAGCAGTCTCCGGCTACGAATCCAACTGACTTCTCCCCAAGCTCTTTCTGCAATTCTTGAAGCTTCTCGTTGCTTCGTGAATTAATGATTACGCGTGCACCATGTTGAACCATGAGTCTTGCGGTTTCTTTTCCAATTCCCGACGTTGCTCCTGATAAAACAACAACTTTGTCCGTCAAGTCCTGCAGTTCAAAATTCATTTTCAAAGTTTAGTGGTAATTCAATTCCCCACCTGTCATAATTTAGATCTACTTACATAGGAGAATTCATGAAAGCAGTTGTCTACGACTCAGCGAAAAACTTCACCGTTCGCGAAATTCCAACGCCTACTCCTCAACAAGGGGAAGTGCTGATCAAGACTGAACTAGCTGGCGTCTGTGGAACTGATTTACATATTCACGAAGGCCACTTTCTAGCCGAATTCCCACTTATTCCGGGTCACGAGATGGTTGGAATTATTTCCGCGCTTGGCGATGGGGTTACACAATTTAAAGTAGGCGAGCGAGTTACTGTAAAT
>CAIUFY010000161.1 GCA_903898555.1 uncultured Actinomycetes bacterium | reverse complement strand
GCCATTCTTGCGAACTGTTATTGCACTTAGCGCTTCGAGGATAACTCTGTTAGCTAGAAGCGCCGTAATATCACTGCTGTCATATGCTGGAGCAACTTCAACAATATCAATTCCCACAACTGGAAGTTCCGTGCAGATTCGACGTACAGATTCGAGCAATTCGCGGCTTGTCATTCCACCAGGCTCAGGCGTCCCGGTACCCGGAGCCATTCCTGGATCAACAACATCGATATCGACTGATAAGAAAACTCCAACGCAATCGTCAGTCAAAATTCCGAATGACTCATCGAGAACGGGATTTAATCCACGGTGATGGATTTCAGTCATTTCATAAGAACGCATCCCTTTATCGCGCATCCATTTGAGTGTTGCATCGTCCGGCCAATACCCGCGAAGACCTAGCTGCAAGAATCTATCCCCACGAACAGCGCCTGTATCAATGAGGCGACGCATAGGAGTTCCATGTCCAACGAGTGCTCCAAATTGATCTTCGCCTGTGTCTGCATGCGCGTCAAAGTGAATCATCGAAACTTTACCCATTCCGCGGTGATGAGCAATACCAGCTACATCAGCTGATGCAATTGAATGATCGCCACCGAGCACTACGGGAATCGCTCCTGCTCTTGAAATCTTCTCTGTTGCTTCTTCGAGCAACTTAAGCGAAGCAATTAAGTCTCCACCGTTCATCAGTAAATCGCCAGCATCAAATATCTTTAAATCTTTGAGTGGATCGACTCGAAAAGTTAAGTGCGGTCTTTCACCATCGTGTGGCAAGTAATCTGCGCCACGAATAGCTTGAGGACCCATCTTGGCTCCGGAACGGTATGAAGTTCCGCTATCGATAGGTGCCCCGATAATGATTACTTCAGCGCCCGCATATGTTTCAGGCTTCTCTAGATCACATGAAGGGATTCCCAAGAAAGTGAAGTTGGGACCGTACATATTCCCGATGTTTGCCATTAAGCCCCTACTTTGCGCTTCTTACTGACGATTTGTCCAAGTACCACAATGATAAGTGCAAGGAAGAACATTGCAGAGCCAATCACGTTTGCTTGAGCCGGTAAGCCGCGCTCAGCGTGTGTGTAAACGTAGAGAGGGAAAGTTATTGTCGTTCCAGAGTTGAAATTCGTAATGATGAAGTCATCAAAACTCAAACTGAATGCAAGAAGTGCGGCGCCTGCTATGCCTGGAGCAACGAGTGGAAAAGTTACTCTTCTAAAGGTTTCGCGTTCATTGGCATATAAATCCATCGCAGCTTGCTCGAGGCGAGGATCAAGAGAGGCAATACGTGCTTTCACAGTGACGACGACGAAGGAAATGCAAAACATTACGTGCGCAATCACAATTGTCCAGAATCCTAAATTCATTCCGAGGTTTAGGAAGATTGTCAGAAGTGAAGCTCCGAGAACCAATTCAGGTGAAGCCATCGGTAAGAAGATTAATGTGTTAGTAACTGCTCTTCCGCGGAAGGCATAGCGGCCTAAAGCAAAGGCAATCAAGGTACCAAGGATGGTTGCGATAAATGTAGCTAGTAGACCAATCTTGATTGAGTTTCCAAGTGCGGGACAAACATCTAATACTCCGCAAGGTTGTTTCCAGTTATTCCACGTGAATCCACGCCAAACCAAGTTAGATTTTATGTAATCATTGAATGAAAAAACAAAGGTGTACAGCACTGGAACAAAGAGATAAGAAAAGCCCAAGACCATATAGATGCGGATGAGGTTGCGGGAAAACCAGCGCGTTAAATTTTTCATACGAGTTCCTCCGTGCCGGCCTTGCGAACATAGATCATGACCATGATGGAGATTGCAATCATCAAGATAAAGGAGAGCGCTGCCGCAGTTGGGTAATCCTGTGTATTGAGGAACTGAGCATTGATGACATTTCCAATCATCTTTGTGCTTGGGTTTCCAAGAATCTCCGCGTTTACATAGTCTCCAGCTGCTGGGATAAATGTGAGAAGAGTTCCAGCTACTACGCCAGGCATGGACAGTGGAACTGTTACTCGGCGAAAAGTTGTAAATGCATTTGCATACAAATCACCAGATGCTTCAAGAACGCGTGGATCGATTCGCTCCAAGCTTCCGTAGAGAGGAAGGGTCATAAATGGAAGAAAGTTGTACGCCAAACCAATAATTACCGCAGGAACACTCGCAGTTAAGTGGGTTGTATTTGAAATGAGATGAAGATCTAAGAGCAATCTAAAAACTGGACCGTTCTGACCAAGGATTTGTTTCCAGGCGATGGTACGAAGAATGAATGAGCAGAAAAATGGAGCGACAACCAGTACGAGCAAAATGTTTTTATATTTGCCGGATTTGAATGCAATTCCGTAGGCAAGAGGGTAGGCAATTGCTAAAGCCAACAAAGTTGCGATGAAGGCGTACAAGAAAGAGCGACCAAATTGGGCACTTGCTCCAGTTAGCGCATCCCAATAATTCGCCCAGCGATAGGTTTGAACAAATTCGCCGATTCCCACACCAGGAGTCTTTGTAGCAGTGCCGACCAAGGTAATGATTGGTGCAACGAAGAAGAGCGCCAACCAAAGCAATCCAGGAGCGAGCAAAAAATAAGGTACGAGTGACTTCTTTTTTAGTTCAGAAGTTGCTGCACCAGAGGTGCGAACGACTGCAGCCATTCTTACTCTTCCTCTGGATGAGCTTCAGAACCTGCAGTGGCATCTTGTGAGCCATCGAAAGCTCGTCGAGGATCAGGAGGCTTACTTGGAGCGCACTCAGGCGCTTTTTGCCGAAGAGCGATTTGTGCCGCTGCG
>CAIUFY010000160.1 GCA_903898555.1 uncultured Actinomycetes bacterium | reverse complement strand
TCATACCCAAGGATACGCATGGCCCAACTCGGCCAAACTCTCTAGGAAGGGAAAACATGTCACGACTTATTTCAGGGCGTAAAGTCGCTCTAGTCGCAGCAGTTAGCGCATCAATGTTGCTAACAGCTGGAGTTGCTTCAACTTCACACGCTGCCTCAACTGTTGCTGTTTCTTTGATCACCAAAGATTCAACAAACCCATTCTTCGTAGCTATGCAAGGTGGCGCTAAGGCTGCTGCTGCAAAGCTCGGTGTAAAGATCACAATCGCTTCAGGAAAAGCTGAAGGCGACGATGCTGGTCAGATTGCTGCAATCGAAAATGCTATCGCTGCAAAGCAACAAGGTATTTTGATCACACCAATGTCAACCGGCGTTAACGATGCAATCAAGAAGGCTCGCGCAGCTGGCCTCTTTGTTATTGCTCTTGATACACCACCAGATCCTGCAAACACAGTTGACATCACTTTCGCAACAGATAACCGCGTTGCTGGAAACCTAATCGGTAAGTGGGCAGCTACAAAGCTTGCTGGAAAGACTGCAGTTATTGCACTTCTCGACATCTTCAATGACAAGGTAGTTTCTGTTGATTACAACCGCGATCAAGGTTTCCTTGAGGGCATGGGTATTCCAGTAAACAATCCAAAGCTCAACGGTGATGAAGTTAAGTCAGGTAAGTACACCGGCGGTAAGGGTGGCTCATACACAATCGTTGGAAACGAAGCTACAGGCGCTAACGAAGAAGGCGGCCGTACAGGCATGGAGCACCTCCTTGCTAAGAATCCAAAGATCAACGTTGTTTACACAATCAACGAGCCAACAGCAGCTGGCGCATATGCAGCTCTCAAGGCAGCTGGTAAGACAAAGGGTGTTCTCGTTGTCTCAGTTGACGGCGGAAAGGCTGGCGTTCAGAACGTTGCTTCAGGCGTAATCGGAGCAACTTCACAGCAGTACCCATTGAAGATGGCATCACTTGGCGTACAAGCCATTTATGACCTCATCACAAAGGGAACAAAGCCAAAGGTCACACCAGGACTTGATTTCTTCAACACTGGCGTAACACTTATTACTAACTCTCTTGCTAAGGGCGTTCCAAGCCGCAACACGGCTTACGGCCTAGCTAACGCTTGGGGTTAATAGGTATCCATTGATTAGGTAATATCTAGTCAGTGCGGCAAGGGGCGCTTGCCTTCAAGGTAAGCGCCCCTTGTTTTGTTTTTGAGATATTTGCAAGTCACATTAGAAGGAGTACACATTGACCAAATCGGCTGCTGAACTCGAGTTCAGCCACCAAGCAGAAAAACAATCTGTAGCAGCAAAAATTCAGGTTGCGCTTCATAAGTACCCGACACTAAGTCCGGCACTAGTACTGGTTATCTCACTTGGAGTCTTTTGGTTCTTAAATCCAAACTTCAAAGATCCTTTTAACTTATCTCTCGTTTTGCAACAAGTAGCCGTTGTTGGTTCTATCGCAATCGGCCAAACAATTATTATTTTGACAGCTGGAATTGATCTTTCGTGCGGTGCAATTGCGGTCTTTGCCTCAATGGTTATGGCGAAATTAGCCTTCGAAAACCACGTACCTGTCGCGCTCTCATTCATTATTGGCCTTGCCGTCGGAACCGGAGCAGGCGCTTTCAATGGTTTCCTCGTAACAAAGGTGAAGTTGCCTCCCTTTATTGTTACCTTGGGAACATTTAACGTCTTTACCGCTTTTACCCTCTTGTTCGCTAAAGGTCGCACAGTTCGCGACACGGAAGTTGACCCATTCTTATTGACACTTGGAAAAGTAATTCACATCGGCGCATTCAACGTCACCTACGGCGTTCTTGTAATGATTGCGATGTACTTAGTACTTGCTTATGCACTTCGCTACACAGCGTGGGGTCGTCACGTTTATGCAACGGGTGATGACATTGAAGCTGCGCGCCTTGCAGGTATCCAAACAAATCGCGTTCTTATGAGCGTTTACCTAGTTGCCGGCTTTATTTTTGCAATGACCGCTTGGATCATCATTGGGCGCGTTAACGCAGCTTCGCCAAACTCAGGTCAAGACCTGAACCTTGACTCAATCACTGCGGTGGTTATTGGCGGTACATCTCTATTTGGTGGACGCGGACGAATTATTGGATCCCTTATTGGTGCAATCATCGTTGGCGTTTTCCGCGATGGACTCACCCTTGCTGGACTAGATCCTTACTACCAGACACTCGCCGTGGGTATTTTGATTATCTCGGCTGTGACAATTGACCAATGGATTCGAAAGGCCCGCAAATAATGAGCGCTCAACCAATTCTGCAAGCAGTTAATTTAGAAAAAGCCTACGGAAACGTTATCGCGTTAAACGGATCTAGCCTTGAGTTATTCCCAGGTGAAGTTCTAGCCGTCGTTGGTGATAACGGAGCGGGAAAATCCACTCTTATTAAGTGCCTATCTGGTGCTGAAGTGCCCGACACTGGAGAAATTTTCCTCGAGGGCTCACAAGTGCATTTCGAAAAGCCACAAGATGGTCGCGGCGCTGGCGTTGAGACCGTTTACCAATCTTTGGCCGTTGCTCCCGCTTTGGATATTGCGGCAAACCTCTACCTTGGAAGAGAGCTGCGTAAGCCAGGGCTTGTTGGCAAAATCTTCAGAACGTTGGATAACGGCGCAATGAGGACTGCTTCTAAGCAACACATCGCTGATTTGGGCATCTCAACAATTCAAAATATCAGCCAAGCAGTTGAAACACTTTCTGGCGGACAGCGTCAGGCAGTCTCTGTTGCTCGCGCATCAGCCTTCAGCTCAAAAGTCATTATTCTGGATGAGCCAACTGCTGCTCTTGGCGTTCGCGAGTCAAACCAGGTTCTCAAGCTTATTGAGCGCCTGCGTGATCGTGGACTTCCAGTTATCTTGATTTCACACAATATGCCTCAGGTCTTTGAAGTTGCTGATCGGATTCAAATTCAGCGCTTAGGACGACGTGCTGCTGTAGTAACTCCGAAATCTCATGACATGAACCAGGTCGTTGCCATCATGACTGGAGCACTAACGGTTGATGAGAAGGATCAGACGCTTCAACCTGTTCGTTAATTAATTCCATTTGTCAGCCCAGATTCTGCGACTACTCGCAGGGCCTGGGCTGCAATTGTTAGAGCAGGATTCATTGCAGCAGATGATGGGAAAAATCCCCCATCAATTACATACAAATTGGTTAAATCGTGCGCCTTGCAATATTGGTCAAGAACACTTGATTTAGGGTCGTTACCGGCTTTTACAGTTCCACATTGATGTGAGTTCATACTTATGTCGAAAGGCTGGCGGAATATTGCTTTATACCCGGATTTTCTCAAATACCGCTTGGCTTTTTTCAGGAGTTGAAGATGAGTCTGCATTCCACGTTGCTTGAGAAAAACTTGAATTCTGCCTTCCGGAGTGACTTCAATTCTATTTTCTGCATCAGGTAGATCTTCAGTCATTAAAACAAATTCGACACTATGTTCAGCAATATAGTTCAGGAGCGGCAATGGAACTCGCTTTGCAAAACTTTTCATCATCAGCCCAGTAACTTTGCCAATTAGTTGAACAGCGCCTAACGGATAACCTTTACCTCCATCAAAATACCAATCATTAAATGAAAGCGTCTTTTGAAAGGTTAGATCATTCTTTCTCATTGGATCGAAGGTCGCGACATGGGAATTAATGTGCATCATGAAGTTTCGACCTACTAAGCCAGAGGAGTTTCCAACGCCTGACTTAAGCATGAGAGCTGCAGAATTAACTGCGCCGGCAGATAAGACAAATCTCTCTCCATAGACTTTAAATTCTCCATCTTTTCCTGACACAACTATGTGTGAAATTTCCTCCCCGCCTTCGCTTTCAACCAATCGCTCAACTTTTGAATTTGTAAGAATGCGAACTTTCCCGGTTACTAATGCTTTTTCTAAAGCACAACTTTGCGCATCGCTCTTTGCATCTACTTTGCAAGCAAAGCCATCACATGTACTACAACGTATGCATTTTCCATTTTCGCCTAAATCAATTCCCATTGCGTTAGGAAAGGGATGTAACCCGATCTTTCGAAATCGTTTCTCTAGGTCTAGAACATAAGGCTCGTGCGCAATTGCCGGAAAGGGGAATGGAGCACTTCGAGGAGGATCGGTTGGATCTATGCCTGCATTGCTATGAACTTTATATAGCTCCTCGGCTTTGCAGTAATACGGCTCCAGATCGCTATAGGTAAAGGGCCAAGCGGGTGAAATACCTTCTAGATGTCGGATTTCACCGAAATCGGCTTCGCGAAATCGTGGCAACGCCGCTCCATAAACCTTTGAATTGCCTCCTACAAAATAGTGAACGCCAGGACCAAATTCGTTTCCTGAACCGTCCAACCATTTCTCAGAGGGCTTATAACGTTGATCGATAAATATCGCTTGAGGAGACCAATTCTCGGGTTCTTTCGGTAAGTAATCGCCTCGTTCAATGACTAAAACATCGATGCCCTTCATTGCTAAGGCGTATGCGGTAGTTGAGCCACCAATACCAGAACCGATAACAACTACTGAGGCCGAAAGATTCTCCATGGCTAATTAAAGCGCAACGTTGGTAATCGAGTTATATTTACTTCGTGTCCAAACCCAATTTCTTAAGTAAGCTGACTGGAAGTTTTTCCACTCCGGCAGACGGTAATCCAACTGTCGCGATGGTCGAGGCTGCATATAAAGCTGCAAACTTAAATATTCGCTACATCAATACCGAGGTCTTTCCTGATGCCCTCGAAGCAGCAGTGCATGGAGCTAAGGCAATGAATTGGCTTGGTTTCAATCTTTCAGCTCCTCACAAAGTTGCAGTTATTCCAATGCTCGATGGACTTGGTGAGTCAGCATCAATCATGGGTGCCGTAAATTGCGTAGTAAATCGAGATGGAAAACTGATTGGTGAAAATACCGATGGAAAAGGTTTTCTGACAGCATTTTCTCAAGTCCTTAACCCCGAAGGAAAAACCATCTGTATTTTTGGTGCAGGAGGAGCAGCGCGAGCGATTGCAATTGAACTTGCACTTGTTAAGGCAAAGAAAATAATTGTCGTAAATCGAAATATTGAACGCGGTGAAGATTTGGTAGACACCATCAAGACTCGGACCTCAGCACAAGCTGAGTTTGTCCAATGGACCCCAAATTTTGTGATTCCTGGCGATGTTGCTGCAATTGTTAATGCGACGACAATTGGAATGGAGCAATTTGAGGGGAAGAAGTTGGATCTTGATTTCGATTCAATAAGGACAGACTTGGTTGTTTCAGATGTCATCGTAAATCCTCCAAATACCCATCTACTACAGGAGGCTGCCAAAAGAGGTGCTGTAACAATTGATGGGGTGGGAATGCTTGTGCAGCAGGGTGTAATTGGAATTAAATACTGGACGGGCATAGATGCTGACCAAAGCGCGATGCGAAGTGCTCTTGAAGCCGTAAATATATAGTCTTGCGAGTGACGAGTTCAGAAAGGGTGAAATGGCTGGAATCCAGGAAATAGCGGAAAAGGCTGGCGTTTCTCCTGCAACAGTTTCTCGTGCTCTACGAGGATTAACTAACGTGAATGAACGAACAAAGTCCAAAATATTTGAGGCCGCTGAAGAGCTTGGTTATCCAGTAGATACGCCGAAAAAATCTTTAGGTAAGAAGAACACTGTTGGCATTATCTCTCCATTTACCTCGCGTTGGTATTTTGCTGAAGCAATTGGTGGGGTTGAACAAGCCCTACGCGAAGCTGGATTAGATATCTTGCTTTACAACTTTTCACAGATTCACGGGCGGGAAAAACTTTTTAACCGCCAACATATTCGTGAGCGCGTAGATGCAATCATCACAATAAGTCTTCCTCCTACAGAGGATGAATTTAATGCGATGCTATCTCTGGATCTCCCAATTGCTCTCATAGGATTTCATCGGCCAGAATTTTCTTCCGTTGCCATCGATGATTACGCCGGTGCCAGAAGCGCTACACAACATTTAGTTAATCAAGGTCATACAAGCATTGGATTGATATCAGGAGAACACACAACAACTTGGGAATTTCCAGTTACACGTGATCGCCGACATGGTTTTATGTCGGTTCTTGAAGAGTCTGGGCTTACGTTTAATCCTTACCATGAAGTTTTTGCCGCATTTGATATGGATTCTGCACAACGTGCAGTCGATGACTTGCTTGCAAGGCCAGATCGTCCGACGGCAATTTTTTGTGGATCCGATGAAATGGCATTCGGTGCGCTCATGTCTTTGAAGCGTCATGGATTAAAGTGCCCCGAGGATATTTCAATTGTTGGATATGACGACCACAAAATGGCGGAGTTCGCCGATCTCACAACAATCGCTCAACCTGTTCGTTTACTTGGCGAGATGGCTGCTTGGTCAATTCTAGAAAAAATGAATAAGCCACAATCGCCACCGAAAACTCTTACTCTTCCAACAACACTCATTGTTAGAGGATCGACAAGGAAAATCTAGTTACTGCTGCAGCCAAAGCGTTGTATCAGCAGGAATCCTCACGATTGATCCTGTTATGGATGCACCTTCTGCAGATTGCAAAATAATTGTGGCAGCAAATCTAATATTTACTTCAAGAGATTCGGCTGTGGTGTTGGCTAATAAAATGAATCCCCCAGACCTTTTGAAATACACCACTCCTTCTGGTGAATCTGGCCACTCCAAGACTGAATCCCCGCCTAGACCTAAGTGCTTCTTGCGTAGAGCTAGGGAGGTTTTGTAGAGGTTCAAAAAGCTCGCATGATCCGCTTCTTCTAGATCGATGGAATAATTTTTGTAAGAAGGATCTTGTGGCAACCAAGAGGTCCCTGTGCTAAATCCAAAATTTTTCTCATCAGCTTCCCATGGCAGAGGAACGCGCGCACCGTCTCGTCCGAGGTCTTTTCCTGCTGATCGAATGAAGGCCGGGTCTTGTCTAAATTCTGGAGCAATTTCACCATCAGGTAATCCGAGTTCTTCACCTTGATAAATATATAACGAGCCAGGTAACGCGTGAGCAACCATTGCTAAGGCACGTGCTTTCTTCTCACTTTTCAACCGCGAAACTACTCGAGGAGAATCATGATTGTCCAAAGCCCATGTTGGTGGGGCGCCGGCCTCTTCTAATTCGCTTAAGACTCTAGTAATTGCTTCCTGAATCGCAGAAGCGCTCCACTCAATAAGCAAGAAATCGAAATTGAAAACCTGATGCAATTCACCAGGGCGAACATAACGAGCTAAACGGCTTGTTGGGTAAATATATGCCTCAGCAACAAACATTCGATCACCAGAATATTCATCGATTACCTTGCGCCATTCACTATAAATTTCATGCACACCATCTCTGTCAAAAAATGGAATGTCCGTAAGGAGTGAAATTCGTTCTTCCTTTGTTAGATCAGATGACTCAACTCTTAGGGCGCGAATGAGTGCGTCCGGGTTGCGATGGTCGATATGAATATCTTCTTTTGCCAATCCATGCGCGACATCAATTCTGAATCCATCGACGCCTCGATCCAGCCAAAATCGGAGTGTTGTTTTGAAGTCTTCTAGTACTTCTGGATTCTCCCAATTCAAATCTGGTTGCGAACTATCAAAGAGGTGCAAATACCATTGCCCTAATTCACCGTTTTGCTCTATAACTCGCGTCCATGCGGGCCCATTAAAAAGAGAATTCCAGTTATTCGGCGGCACATTGCCGTCGACTCCTTTGCCATCATAAAAGTGAAAACGTGATCTCTCTTTTGAGCCGGGAGCCGAACGCAGCGCCTCTTTGAACCACTTATGTTCGGAGGAAAAATGGTTTGGGACAACGTCGAAAACCACTTTTAGGTCCAGGCCGTGGGCGGCGCTAATTAACCTTTCGGCATCGCCCAGCGTGCCGAACATTGGATCGACATCGCGAGGGTCTTCGACGTCATATCCCCCATCCTTATTAGGAGTCTTATAAAACGGGCTTAGCCAGACAGCGTCGACACCAAGAGATGCTAGGTATGGGAGGCTTTGGATAACTCCCTGGATATCGCCAATTCCATCACCGTTGCTGTCGCGAAATGATCGTGGGTATACCTGATAAATAACGGCATCTTGCCACCATTTGGCTTGGCTTAAATTTGGCACAAGAAGAATCTTAGGTGCAAATACTCATCAGTTGTCGGCGAGAGTACAATTCTAGATAACGAATACATAACTCTTATGCAAATAATTGAATGGGAATAACATGACAGTGAAGAAGGCGATTGTAAAAAAAGATTCACCTTTCAACAACAAAGGCACCCGCTTACATGACATTCCGCCATCAACAGATCACCTCACATTCATGTCTCAAGGTTGGGCTCCCTCACCACTCCAAGGCGTAACCCCACACACGGCAGTTCCGTTTACAAAAAAACGTCGAGCTAAATTATCTAAGGCATATAAGGGTTTCCGGCTAGTTATTCCTGCAGGAAATTTAAAAGTTCGGTCCAATGACAGCGACTATCAATTTCGCGCGCATTCAGCATTCGCTTGGCTCACCGGCATAAGTGCCGATGATGTTGTTCCAGATTCCGTCTTAATTCTTGAACCTTCGAAAACAGGCCACGATGCCCTTCTATTTATACATCCACGATCACCGCGCGATGAAGATGAATTCTTCCGTAATTCCCGTCATGGTGAGTTTTGGGTAGGTCGTCGTATGACAAAAGAAGAAACCGAAAAGCGCTATGGAATTAAAGTGCGTCACATCGACACTCTCCCTGAATTTCTAAAAGGCAAGAAGAAAGTTCTTCTCGTACGAGGCGAAGACAAGGTAGTTGACTCAATCGTAAAGACGACCAAGGTTCAGGATAAGGAATTCCTTACTTATCTATCTGAGATGCGTCTTATCAAAGATGAATTTGAAATTTCTGAAATGAAGAAAGCAATTGCGACAACCGCTCGCGGCTTTGATGACATGTTGAAAATATTTCCAGAAGCAATCAAATCTCCAAAGGGTGAAAGAGTCATCGAAGGAGCATTTTTCTCTCGTGCTCGAGTTGAGGGAAATGACATTGGTTATCCATCAATTGTTGCCTCTGGATCTCATGCTTGCATCCTCCATTGGATTCGCAATGATGGAAAGGTAAAAAAGGGCGATTTGATTCTCATCGATGCTGGTGCAGAAACAGATGCTTATTACACGGCAGATATCACCCGCACTGTTCCCATCAATGGAAAGTTTTCAAAGGAACAACGCCGTATATATGAGATTGTTCTTGAAGCGGCCGACGCTGGTATTAAAGCTGTGAAGCCAGGGGCGGACTTTGGAGATTTTCATAAGGCTGCCATGCGCGTTGTGGCGTATGGGATGGCGCAACTTGGCGTACTCCCGTTACCTCCCGAGGAATCTTTAAAGGCAACGAGTGGACTACATCGCCGATGGATGCCACATAGCACCGGACATATGCTGGGCATCGATGTGCACGATTGCGCGCAAGCACGACGTGAGAATTACACGTTGGCAAAGTTGGAGCCTGGCATGATCTTGACGGTTGAGCCAGGAATCTATATTCATCCTGATGATGAGTTTGTGCCCCCTG
>CAIUFY010000159.1 GCA_903898555.1 uncultured Actinomycetes bacterium | reverse complement strand
GGTCTTGGCTATGTTGGCGCTGCCCGCGTATTTAAGATTGAAGAAGTTGGAAGCGCTTTCAAATTGTTGTTGCGCCGATAATAAAAGTTAATAGAAGTTAATAGACGAAATTAGTAGATAGGTTTCATATGAGCGAGATTCATCAAGTTGTAATTGTTGGATCAGGTCCAGCTGGTTACACCGCTGCTGTGTATGCGGCACGTGCGCAGTTATCACCCATTCTTTATGAGGGTTCTGTGACCGCAGGTGGAGCGCTTATGAATACGACTGAAGTTGAAAACTTTCCAGGTTTCCCAGCAGGAATTATGGGACCAGAGCTGATGGATTCAATGCGTGCACAGGCTGAAAAGTTTGGGGCAAAGTTAATTACCGATGACATTGTTGAAATGGATTTAACCGGTGATATAAAAGTATTGAAAGACGGTTCAGGAAATGTTCTAAAAGCAAAAGCCGTAATTCTTGCTACTGGCTCTGCATATAAAGAAATTGGTCTTGAGAACGAAAAGCGTTTATCTGGAAGAGGAGTCTCGTGGTGTGCAACATGCGACGGATTCTTCTATCGTCAAAAGACTGTCGCTGTCGTTGGCGGAGGCGACTCTGCAATGGAAGAGGCAAACTTCTTAACACGATTTGCTGACAAGGTTGTTGTTATTCACCGTCGCGATTCACTTCGTGCTTCGAAAATCATGGTTGATCGCGCGCATGCGAATCCAAAGATCGAATTTGTTTGGAATACAGAAGTAATAGATGTATTAGGTGAGCAATCTATGACGGCGCTTAAGTTAAAGAACGTTGAAACCGGAGAAGAATCAGAAAGAGCTTTCGATGGGTTGTTTGTTGCAATCGGACATTCACCTCGCAGTGAACTTCTTGGCGGCCAAGTTGATTTGGATTCTGAGGGCTATGTAAAGGTAGATGGCCGCTCAACTCGTACAAATCTTGCTGGGGTCTTTGCTTGTGGGGATCTAGTTGATCACACTTATCGACAAGCAATTACAGCTGCGGGAACTGGATGTGAGGCTGCTCTCGACGCCGAGCGTTTCTTAGCTGGACACTAATTTTTGTAAAGAAAATTCAATTAGAATTCCTTAACCAATCAGAGCAAAGCAAAGGTAGATAAAAATGAGCGCCACACAACCAGTAACAGCAGCGAATTTCGAGGCAGAAGTACTTAAGTCAACAACGCCAGTTCTCGTCGATTTTTGGGCTGAGTGGTGTGGTCCTTGCCGCGCAGTTGCTCCAATCTTGGAGGAGATTGCTGCCGAGCACGGTGGAAAAATCAAGATTGTAAAACTCAACACAGATGATGAAGCTTCGATTGCAATGAAGTATGGAATTACTTCAATCCCAACTCTTAATGTTTATGTAAATGGTGAAGTTGTGAAGAGCATTATTGGAGCAAAGCCAAAGCCTGCACTTCTCAAAGAACTCTCTGAGTTCATCTCCTAAATAGTTCAGAGAACATAAATAATGTCTTCAGAACTACGCAAGGGTGCCTCTGGGGATATTGTCATTCAACTTAGTACCACGCTTAATAGATTAGGTCTTCTTAAAACAGCACTTTCGACATTTGATGAAAACGTCGAAAGTGCTGTTAAGGCTTTCCAGCAAGATCGCGGACTGATTGTTTCCGGTGTTGTCGATGCGACAACGATGCAAAGTTTGGAAGAAGCAAAATGGAAACTCGGGGATCGCACTCTTAAATTTGAAGTGAGCTCTCCAATTCGCGGAGACGATGTAGCGCAGCTTCAAACTCGCTTGGTGGAGATGGGATTTAATTGCGGACGCGTTGATGGAATTTTCGGAGTCCAGACTGAATTAGCTGTTAAAGAATTTCAAAAATCTGTTGGTGCAAAAGTTGATGGTCAATGTGGGCCTTCGACTGTTATGGCAATGGTTCGACTAATGAAAATAGTTTCTGGTGGAGCACCTCAACAATTACGTGAAGAGGTTTCTCGAGCAAATAAGGGTCCTTCGTTAGCCAACAAAGTTATTGTGTTAGATCCTGCAAGTGAGTGTGGTGAGCAAGCGAGCGCAATAACCTTCGATATCGCCCAACGCCTTGAAGGTCGCCTCATAGCTTTAGGCGTTACGGTTTTCCTCACTCGAAGCGCAACATCCCAAACTTCTGAAGCTGAACGAATTATTACGTCGAATAAAATTGGCGCGGACTTAGTTTTATCGCTCAATATTGATCACCACGAGAATGAAAATGCTCATGGTGTAGCGACTTGTTACTACGGCAGCGATGCTCACGGGATTCATTCAGTAGTTGGTGAGCGCTTTGCAACTTTGGTTCAGCGAGAAATATGCGCTCGCACTGATTTATTGAATTGCCGCACCCATGCCAAGACATGGGATTTACTCCGCCTGACTAAAGCTCCCGCGGTAAGAATTGACCTTGGTTACATCTCTAATCCAGGCGATGCCCTTCGGTTAAACGATAAAGATTTCCGTGAAACCGTAGTCGAATCGATAATGATCGCAATTCAACGACTGTATTTGGCGGCTGAGGATGACGCTAAGACCGGAACACTTCGGATTAGTGACCTGAAAAGAGTGGGTCTTCGAAAGTAAGTAGCTAAAAATAGTTCACGGCTCTCGTGGAGTTTATGGCAAACTACCGCGATGAGTTCAGAAATAACCCGCATCCACACAGGAGCTCCGGAAAACCTCCAAGAGCGATTCGCTCACCGAGCCCAATTTATGCAGCCTTCTGAAATTCGAGCCCTTTTTGCTGTCGCCTCCCGCCCAGAGATTGTCTCTTTGGCCGGTGGAATGCCAAACCTGACTGCCCTACCAATGGACATGATGGAGAACGTTGTTGGCCAACTAATTAAGACAAACGGTATGGAAGCCCTCCAATATGGAAGCGGCCAGGGCCATCCAAAACTTCGTGAGCAGATCTGCGATGTGATGGAACTTGAAGGAATCAAAGCCCACCCCGAAGATGTCATTGTTACTACAGGTTCCCAACAAGCTCTTGATTTAATTTCTCGAATTTTTATTGATCCAGGCGATGTCGTTCTCGTCGAAGCCCCTTCGTATGTCGGCGCACTTGGAACTTTTCATCAATATGAGGCATCTATCGTTCATGTCGAATTAGATACAAATGGAATGATTCCAGATCGCCTTCGTGAAGCTATTGCAAAAACAAGGCTCTCGGGTCGAAAGATCAAATTCCTTTATTTAATTCCAAATTACCAAAATCCATCAGGCGTTCTCCTGTCTGCTGAGCGACGAAGTGAAATTTTGGAAATTTGCCGCGAAGAGCGAATTTTTGTCGTCGAAGATAATCCTTATGGGTTGCTTGGATTTGATAAGCCGTCTCCAAATGCAATGCGCGCTCAAGATTCTGAAAATGTCATCTACCTAGGATCATTTTCGAAGACAATCTGCCCGGGCTTTCGCGTTGGTTGGGCTCTTGTCCCACAATCCCTGAAAGAAAAACTTGTAATCGCTTCTGAGTCATCACAATTATGTCCTTCGAATTTTGCACAACTTGCAATCTCTAGCTATCTTGCAGATCAACCATGGCGTGATCAAATTTCATCTTTTTGTAAGTTATATAAGGTTCGACGCGATGCAATGTTGTCAGCTATGGATCTGTATTTTCCAAAGGAAGCCACATGGACCAAGCCTGAGGGTGGGTTCTATGTTTGGGCAACTCTTCCTGCAGAAATCGACACAAAAGCTTTAATGCCGAAAGCAATTGTTGCGAAAGTAGCTTATGTTCCAGGAACTGCTTTCTATGCCGATGGCTTTGGTTCTTGGTCAATGCGTTTGTCTTATTGCTACCCAACTCCAGAGCGCATCACAGAGGGAATCAAATCTCTCGGCGGTGTTATTCAAAAGGAAATGGATCGGCGCTCAATCGGCAATTAAGCCAATAGTTTGTTGATTCTTTCCAAGTCTTCTTTATCGGCAAATTCAATGGTTATTTTTCCTTTGGATTTCCCTAGTTCAACTGTCACTCTCGTGTCATATTTATCTGAGAGATGATCTGCAACTTCTTTTAACCTTGGTGCTGGGATTGCCTTCTCTCGTGTTGAAGCGTTTTTTATATTAGCCCCACCTGAAGAAACAATCTCTTCTACATCTCGGACTGAAAGTCCTTCCGCCACAATTCTTTGCGCAAGTTTTTCGATTTGATTTTCATCAACCAAAGTTAATAGGGCGCGTGCATGACCGGCAGAAAGTATTCCTGCAGCCAATCTACGTTGTACTGAAGTTGGAAGATTTAAAAGACGAAGCGCATTTGAAATAGCAGGGCGAGACTTTCCAACTTTTGTTGCAAGCTCATCATGCGTGTAACCAAAATCGTTAAGTAAATTTTGATACGCAGCGCCTTCTTCTAAAGGATTTAGTTGGCTGCGATGAATATTTTCTAGTAGAGCTTCGCGTAACAATTCATTATCTTTTGTTGCGCGAACAATTACAGGAATTGTTTTAAGGCCGGCTATTTTAGAAGCGCGCAATCTGCGCTCTCCCATAATTAATTCATATTTTCCGTTTCCAATATCGCGCACGACTGGAGGTTGAAGAACTCCTACTTCTTTAATCGAAGCGGCAAGTTCATTGAGTAAATCTTGATCAAATACTTCGCGAGGTTGTTTGGGGTTTGGAGATATTGAATTAATATCAACTTCACCTTGTTGCGCCACTACAACACCAGAGTCATTTGTAAGTGGCGTGGAAGGAATAAGTGCATCTAACCCTCTACCTAAGCCGCCTTTACGAGCTGTACTCATGCCGCACTTCCTCTGATAGCAATTTCGCGGGCCACTTGCATGTATGCGATTGCACCTGGTGACGCTGCGTCGTATGTCATTACTGTTTGTCGGAAAGATGGCGCCTCTGAAACTCGTACGGCGCGTGGGATTGGAATATCGATCAGTTCATTAGGGAAATGTGCGCGAACATCATTCGCGACATCATTTGCCAAACGAGTGCGTGAATCAAACATTGTGAGGACGATTGTGCTGACTCGAACATTTGGATTCAGAGCGCGCTTAATTTTTTGGAGTGTTTCCATTAATAATGAGATTCCTTCAAGACTGTAGTACTCACATTGAATTGGAACTAGTACCTCTTCGGCCGCGGTCAGCGCATTAACTGTTAAGAGACCAAGAGATGGTGGGCAATCAATAATTATGTAATCGAAGCGCTCCCCTGCGTTTTCGCGTTCAACGATAAAGTCTTGAAGGGCTAGTTTGAGAATCTGTTCGCGGGCCACAAAATTAACCATGGCGATTTCGGCCCCAGCTAAACCTTGATTGGCAGGAGCGCACTCAAGGTGTGGGAATCCTGCAACTTTCTTGACTACATCTCTAAGGGGAGTCTCATCTACAAGAACTTCAAACATGCCTGGGCCTTCATTGCGATCCACATTAAGGGCTGTACAGGCATTTCCTTGTGGGTCTAAATCAATCACTAAAACTCGTAAGCCACCCATTGCTAGGGCTGCCGCCACATTTACAGCAGTGGTTGTCTTTCCAACCCCACCTTTTTGATTTGCAATGGTGAAAATACGCGTTTTAAGGGGTTGAGGCATTGGTTCTTTAAGGCGACGAATACCGACTACTTTTACTGTTTCACGTGAAACACCCAGATCGGTTTCGATTGCCATGGGAGTATCTAATCAGGCTTTTTGAACCTCGATAACTCGTGCCAGATCAAAATCAGGTAGTTGAATCTCGTGC
>CAIUFY010000158.1 GCA_903898555.1 uncultured Actinomycetes bacterium | reverse complement strand
TCTATGGATGCGAATGGTGCTAGCTTTTTCTTCTCTCGGCACACTCTTCATACTCAAATACTACGCCACAAGCTAACGTCCGGAAATTTATTTTGTAATCCACAGGAGAAGTTATCCACACGGGAGTAACACACAAAACGCCCAGAGTCTCCATAAGTACTTTGATATCGCTATGGAATTTGGTCCTCTTAATGCACTCATGAAAGACCCCTCTGTAGAGGAAGTTTGGATTAATTCACCACACCGAATATTTATTGCACGCGCAGGAGTTAGTGAACTAACAAATCTTGTACTCAGCACTCAAGAGGTACAGGACTTAGTGGAGAGGTTGTTAATGTGGGGCGGGCGGCGTCTTGATTTATCTCATCCTTTTGTGGATGCCAGGCTGCCAGACGGAAGCAGATTACATGTTGCAATTCCTGAGGTTACCGCCGCTCATTGGGCAGTAAATATTCGTAAACACCTCATAAGAGGAAAATCCTTACAGGATTTAGCTTCCCTAGGAGTAATGACCGATCTAATAGCAAACTATTTGCAGCGCGCCGTTGCCAGCGGACTAAATATATTAGTCAGTGGTTCAACTCAAGCAGGTAAAACAACTTTGTTAAATGCTTTAGTCAGCGCAACTCCGCTACATAATCGCGTTATTACTATTGAAGAAGTATTTGAACTCAAACCAAAACTACCCGATTGCGTGGCTCTCCAAACGAGGCCTGCAAATTTGCAGGGCGAAGGCGAGATCCCACTTCGCAAACTCATTAAAGAAGCATTGAGAATGAGACCATCACACCTTGTAGTTGGAGAAATTCGAGAAGCAGAAGCTTTGGATTTATTGATTGCACTGAACTCTGGACTACCGGGGATGGCGACAATCCATGCAAACTCAGCAAGAGACGCTATAGCAAAATTGCAGACTCTGCCTTTGCTCGCTGGCGAGAATATTTCTCATAAGTTTGTCGCACCGATTGTTGCCTCAACTATTGACCTTGTTGTTCATACAACAATATTGCGGGATAGCGGCGAAAGGCGAATTGTTGAAATTGCTCACGTAACAGGACGAGTAGAAGCTGATAGGGCTGAGATAGAGCCTCTATTTACCTATGAAAATGGACGTTATCTTATTGGCTTGGGAGACCCAGATCGAATTCTTCGGGATAAAAGGTTTGCCAAAGATAATTTGGCGACGGATGGTCTCCAAGATAGCAAGAGTATGAAATTGCGTACTTCAAAATGACAATTTATGAAAAAATTTCTGTTGATTTAGCAAAATTTCCACGAAAGGAATCATCTAATTTTCTTTCAATTTATACACTTATAAGCGCAATAGCAGGTTTCTTATTTGCATTTGCAGTAATGGGTTCAAGGACACTTGCGATTCCATTTGCGGTGCTAGGAATGGCACTCCCGTATTTGTATTCACAAAGAAAATTAGGTCGCGAAAAGGCCGCACTGGCAGTAATTTGGCCTGAATTACTCGATCATATGATTTCAGGTTTACGCTCAGGCCTTTCGATTGCAGAAACACTGATTGGGTTAGGTTATAGAGGTCCTGAAATTTCCCGCTCAATTTTTACTGAGTGCGAAAAATTCCTTCGCGCTGGAGGAGACGTTGCAGCCACTTTTGAATTCATCAAAAGCAGCTTTGATGATCCAATTGCCGACCAGGTCTGTGAAGTATTGGACTTTGCCAGAGGAACTGGAAGTCGGGACACCGCTCTTACACTGCGCACTTTAGGTGACTTTATTCGTAGTGATATGGCTGTTCGGGGGGAAATCAATGCGAAGCTCGGATGGGTAAAGAATTCAGCAGTTGTTGCTGCAATCGCTCCATGGATTTTGTTAGCAATTCTTTCTGCTCAACCAAGTACCGTTTTAGCTTTTTCAACTCCTACAGGGTTCTTCATTCTAGGAGCTGGTGTAATGATGAGTGCTATTGCGTATTTTTGGATGGGGAAAGTCGGTCGCATTCAAGAAATTCCAAGAATATTTTCCACTTCCGTTTCTGCTGGCACCCGATCAAAGAAAATGTATCGATGAGAGCGCTCCTATTTATTATTGTACTTGGCCCTGTATCTGTATATGCATGTGCGGTTTTGTGGATGGAATTTAGAGAAGAAATTGTCACAGGATTTAATGGAATTACGTATAAGACAGAATCAAAAAAAGCACGTGAACTGATTGAACTCGAGTTCCCTTCAGTTGTTGAGTTATTTGCAATTCTCCTCGCAGGAAGTATGAGCCCGGCAACTGCGCTACTTCGGATAAGTGAGCGAACTACTGGCGAATTTGCTTCCGTGCTTCGGGATTCAGT
>CAIUFY010000157.1 GCA_903898555.1 uncultured Actinomycetes bacterium | reverse complement strand
GAGTAAAACGAGCGGAGGATGAGGGATTTGAACCCTCGAGACTTTCGTCTACGCGTGTTCGAGACGCGCGCACTCGGCCGCTATGCGAATCCTCCGGTCAAAGAATACTTCGAATACGGGGAGTAAATATTTTTCGCACTGGCGACTGTTCGGTTTCGACCTTCGCTATTGCGATTTAGTCACCACTCTCCGGATGACTCTCCGGACTTGTGAATTCTGCATCAGGCAGCAGTTCCAGGTAAATGAGCGAATAAGTAAATGAGTGATTCAGCCAAAGCGAGTAAAACGAGCGGAGGATGAGGGATTTGAACCCTCGAAAGGTTGCCCTTTACACGCTTTCCAAGCGTGCGCACTCGGCCGCTATGCGAATCCTCCAGCAGGCCTTTTGGGCCCTTTTTGTCTAACAGGGCCAAGGGTATCGGAGGTGAGAAGTAGGATTTACCCAGACCTTCCGTGCGGCATTACCGCACTGAACTCCCCCAGGGCAGGAATGCAGCAAGGGTAGGTGCGCTCTGATGGGTGTGCGGGAGGTCCCTATAGCAAGACGTGAATATGGGCCACTAAGTAGATCATTAACAGAACTGGATACGAGATGTCATTAGCTTTATACAGAAAGTATCGCCCCTCAACTTTTGGCGAAGTAATCGGTGAAGAACATGTAACCGAACCACTTTCCAATGCTCTCGAGTCCGGAAAAATTCATCACGCATATTTGTTTAGCGGACCTCGCGGTTGCGGCAAGACTTCTAGCGCACGAATCATGGCGCGCAGTCTTAATTGTGAAAAAGGTCCAACACCAAATCCATGCGGCGTGTGTCAATCTTGCAAAGACTTAGTAGCAAACGGTCCAGGATCAATTGATGTAATGGAACTCGATGCAGCTACTCATGGGCTTGTTGATGATGCGCGCGATCTTCGCGACAAAGCTTTCTTTGCCCCAGTTCAATCTCGTTACAAGATTTACATAATCGATGAGGCTCACCAACTTGGACCCGGCGCTGCAAATGCGTTGCTCAAAGTTGTAGAAGAACCACCTCCCCATGTTTTATTTATTTTTGCAACAACTGAACCAGATAAATTAATTAGCACAATTCGTTCTCGTACTCACCACTACCCATTCCGCCTTGTTCCACCAGGAATTCTTGCAAAGCATCTTGAAAGTATTTGCGAGAAAGAAGGCGTGAAAGTCGCAAAAGGAGTAATTCCTTTAGTTGTGCGAGCATCCGGCGGTTCAGTTCGTGACGCACTTTCTGTTTTAGGTCAACTTCTTGCAGGTGCAGGGAAAGATGGCGTGACTTATGAAATCGCCGTTTCGCTTCTTGGTTACACCGATGGTGCGTTGCTCGATGAGTCGATCGATGCCATTGCCGCACATGATGTCTCAACTCTATTCAACACAATCGACAAAGTAATCGAAGCTGGCCTGGATCCCCGTCGATTCACACAAGACTTGTTGGAAAGAATCCGCGACCTCATTGTTGTGGGTTCTACGAGGGGTGAAGCCGGCCATATTTTGCGCGATATCCCAGAAGATCAGCTAGAAAGAATGAATTCACAGGCTAATCACATAGGCGCAGCTTCACTTATTCGCGCAGCAGAAATCGCTCACGAGGGTCTAAACCAAATGCGCGGAAATGCATATCCGCGATTAGTTTTGGAACTCATCGCAGGAAAAATCATGTTGCCGGGAAATGATGATGCAGGTTTGCTTGCTCGCATTGAAAGAATTGAAAAAGGATTAAGTATTCATGCGCCAGCGTCAGTTGCTGCTCCTGCCCAAGTAATTGAAACTCCTGCGGTAGCACCGGTTGTAGAAAAACCGGTTAAAAAGGAACCAGCCGTCGCGAAAGAAGAACCAAAAATAGTAGCGGTTGCACCACAATCCAAGCCAACAGGTCCAGTCGATATTGCAGCACTTCGACGTCTATGGCCTGATGTTATTGAAAATGTAAAGAAGCGTCGCCGTTTAACGTGGTCGCTGCTTTCTGCAAGCGCTCAAGTTCTTTCAGTAGATGACAAAGCAATCACAATTGGAATCGTTAATGCTGGAGCACGTGATTCATTTATCCGCTCTGGTAGTGATGTCATTCTCCAAGGTGCATTTGCTGACGTTGTAGGCCTCGACCTAAAGATTGAATGTATTGTTGATCCGACAGTCAATGCACCAGTTCACGAGCGCACAACCGAAGATCCATCTGACCCAGCGCAACTTAGTGGAGCAGAACTACTTGCCCGCGAACTTGGTGCTAAAGTCATCAAAACAATCTCAGGCGAGTAGGCGGATAACTTATGTACGAAGGCGCCATACAAGACCTCATTGATGAGTTAGGTCGCTTGCCAGGAATCGGTCCAAAGTCCGCGCAACGTATTGCATTCCACATTATTCAAAGCGAGCGCGTTGATACATCACGTTTGATCGATGTACTTCGCACCGTTAAAGAGCGAGTGAAGTTCTGTGTCGAGTGCGGAAATATCTCAGAGGAAGATCTCTGTCGTATTTGTCGCGATCCAAGGCGCGATGCAACGTTAATCTGCGTTGTTGAGGAATCTAAAGATGTAATGGCAATTGAAAAGACACGCGAATTTCGCGGGAAGTATCACGTCCTAGGTGGGGCTATCTCGCCTATCGATGGAATTGGACCTGAGAACCTTCGCATTCGTGAATTAATGGTCCGCTTGGGCAATCCAGATATCGCCGAGCTGATCATCGCCACCGACCCCAATTTGGAAGGCGAAGCGACCGCCTCCTACTTAATTCGCCAGATTAAGCCTCTTGGAATCAAAGTGAGCCGTTTAGCCTCTGGTCTTCCAGTGGGCGGGGATCTTGAATATGCCGACGAAGTGACGCTTGGAAGAGCCTTTGAAGGAAGAAGATCGGTTTAATCTCTTTATGTGAGACGTTGAGTGTCTCATTATTTGATAAAAGTTCCATTCTCACCTTTTCTCATGGCAGGCTTGCCTCATGGGACTAATCGTTCAGAAATATGGCGGCTCCTCCGTAGCTGATGCCGAAGGGCTCAAGCGCGTTGCCGCTCGCATCGTTGCTACAAAGAAGGCCGGAAATCAGGTAGTTGTCGTTGTCTCTGCAATGGGAGATACAACCGATGAACTCATTGATCTTGCTAACCAAGTAACCCCATTCCCAAGTGGACGTGAACTCGACATGTTGCTGACTGCCGGGGAGCGCATTTCAATGGCGCTGCTCGCGATGGCAATTTCGAATTTAGGACATGAGGCTCGTTCCTTCACGGGATCGCAAGCTGGAGTTCTTACAACGAGCACACATGGAAAAGCTCGCATCATCGATGTGAAGCCATCTCGAATTACTGAAGCAATCAGCGAAGGTGCAATTGCAATCGTCGCAGGCTTCCAAGGAATTAACCAAGACACAAAAGATGTAACAACTCTCGGCCGCGGTGGTTCTGACACAACCGCTGTTGCGCTCGCTGCAGCACTTGAAGCAGATGTCTGTGAAATTTATACAGATGTCGATGGTGTTTATAGCGCTGACCCACGTGTTGTTCCATCTGCTCGCAAATTAAAGACCGTCACTTATGAAGAGATGCTAGAACTCGCCGCATCTGGCGCAAAAGTTCTTCACCTTCGTTGCGTTGAGTACGCGCGCAGATACGACCTACCAATTCACGTACGTTCATCATTTTCAAATCAAGAGGGAACTTGGGTGGTCAAAGATCATCCGGAGGGAGATAGTGGAGCAAACATGGAACAAGCAATCATTGCTGGTATCGCTCACGACAAGAGCGAAGCAAAAGTAACCATCGTTGGAGTTCCTGATCGAACTGGCGTTGCAGCACGAATTTTCCAAACAATTGCAGATGCTGACATCAACATCGACATGATTGTTCAAAATGTGTCAGCAGCAGCAACTGGTCTAACTGATATTTCATTCACTCTTCCAAAGTCAGATGGCGCTGAAACAACAACAATTCTAAATCGCATTCAAGGTGAAATCGGTTTCGCTTCACTTCAATACGATGACCAAATCGGAAAGCTCTCACTTGTAGGTGCAGGTATGCGCTCACACCCAGGTGTCACAGCGACCTTCTTCGCTTGCCTGTCAGAAGCGGGAATCAATATTGAAATGATCTCAACGTCAGAAATCAGAATCTCTGTTATCTGCCGCGTTGAAGATTTGGAAAAGGGCGTTAAAGCAGCACACTCTGCCTTCGATTTGGATGCAGACGGAGAAGCAGTCGTTTACGGAGGTAGCGGAAGATGAGTAAGAAACTCCCATCGTTAGCAGTAGTTGGCGCAACTGGCGCAGTCGGTACCGTCATGCTCGACATTCTTTCCAAGCGTGAAAACGTTTATGGCGAGATCCGCTTGATTGCATCTGCTCGAAGCGCGGGTAAGAAATTATGGTGTCGCGGTGAAGAACTCACTGTTGTTGCACTTTCACCTGAAGCATTCGATGGCATCGACATTGCAATGTTCGACGTGCCTGATGAGATATCAGAAGAATGGGCCCCAGTTGCGGTTTCGCGCGGCGCAGTAGTGGTTGATAACTCTGGTGCATTCCGCATGGATCCAAAAGTTCCGCTTGTCGTACCTGAGGTGAATCCAAAGGAAGCAAAAAAGCGTCCGAAGGGCATTATCTCTAATCCAAATTGCACAACACTTTCCATGATTGTTGCTCTTGGCGCGCTAAATCGTAAGTTTGATCTAAAAGAACTTGTTGTTGCTTCATACCAAGCAGCCTCTGGTGCGGGACAACCCGGCATCGACGCACTTCGCGCACAGATAAGCGCAGTTGCAGGAACGAACGCCGGAGAAGAAACCGGAGATGTTCGTACATTTGTTGACGATTCAGGTCCCTTCCCAGCACCTCTTGCAATGAATGTAGTTCCATTTGCAGGATCGCTTAAAGATGAAGGTTGGTCATCTGAAGAACTTAAGGTTCGTAATGAATCTCGCAAGATTCTTGGAATGCCAAAACTCAAAGTCTCTGCAACATGTGTGCGTGTCCCAGTTCTGACAACTCACTCTCTTGCAGTCCATGCAACATTCAAAACTGAAGTTACCCGAAAGGCTGCGCAACGCGTTCTTGAAAAGGCTCCAGGTGTTGTCCTTTGGGATGAGCCAGAAAATAAAAAGTTCCCAACTCCAAATGATGTTGTAGGAACAGATCCAACATGGGTTGGAAGAGTCCGTCAGTCACTCGATGATAAAAAATCAATCGATATGTTCTTGTGTGGAGATAATTTGCGTAAGGGCGCCGCTCTTAACACTGCACAAATCGCAGAGCTAGTTGCTGCTGAATTTAAAGGCTAGCTTCCAAAGTAATCAAACTTGCTTCGGGTGGCGATGCCACCCGGATGCGAGCAAAAGGGCTTGTTCCCATTCCTGCGGAAACATTTAGCCATGCCTCATTCTTCATTCGTGTGACACCGCGTGCGCGCCAATTTGGGAGATCACAATTTGTTGTAAGTGCTTTACTGCCGCCCGGCCACGGCATACGAACTTGACCGCCATGAGTGTGCCCGGCAAATACAACATCGAGGTTATCGCGATTCATAGCTTCAAGAATTCGCAAATATGGAGCATGCGTAACTCCGATTGCTAACTGCGCCGATTTATCCGCAACGCCAGCAACTTCTGAATAATTATCGCGTTCAAGGTGAGCATCATCAGTCCCGCGGGCTTCAATAATTGTTCCGTTTACATTCAAGATTGCTCGTTGATGATTGAGATCTTTCCAGCCTCGTGAGGTCAGCCCAGATGCCAAACTCTTCCAAGGTAAGTCGCGGCCAATGATTCTCTTGCCATGATCCTTCATGAGATAGGCGAAGGGGTTTTTGGGTTTCGGGGCAAAGTAATCGTTTGATCCAAAGACAAAGAGGCCGGGAATGTCGAGAAGTCCGTCTAGTGCTTCAAGAACGACGGGAACTGAATCCATGTGGGCGAGAAAATCACCAGTACTTATTACTAAGTCAGGCTTGAGTGATGCCCAACTCTTAATATCCGCAATCTCCTTCTTGCGCGAAGGAGTCAGATGGAGGTCCGAAAAATGGAGAATGCGAATATCGCGATGGCCAGCTGGCAACACCGGTAGAGAACTCTCGCGCAATACATATCCCATAGCGTGAGAAGATACGCCTTATGGGACTCAAAGAGAAACTCCAATCCGATCTCACCGAAGCGATTCGTTCCCGCAATGAGCTTGTCTCAGGAACTATTCGCATGGTTTTGACCGCAATCACTAATGAAGAGGTTGCTGGCAAAGAAGCAAGAACTTTGTCCGATGATGAAATCATCACCGTTCTCTCACGAGAGGCTAAAAAGCGTCGCGAAGCAGCAGAAGCATTTGCTGACGCGGGCCGAGTCGATAAAGCTGAATTAGAAAAGTCTGAAGGAGAAGTCATAACTGCCTACCTCCCAAAGCAATTCTCCGATGAAGAATTGAGCGCACTTATTGAAGATGCAGTTGCGAAATCAGGAGCTTCTGGCCCGCAAGATATGGGCAAGGTAATGGGAATTTTGAAACCACAAATTGCAGGTAAGGCTGACGGCGGAAAAGTTTCTGCTGCAGTTAAAGCAGCACTCAACAAGTAATCGGAGAGATGGTAAAGATAATGACAAAGTTTGAATATGTAACGGTTCCATTGTTAAGCCACGCAACAAAGCAGATTCTCGATACTTGGGGTTCTGAAGGTTGGGATCTAGTTCAGGTTGTTCCAGCGCCTGGTACCGGAGAACAACTTGTTGCCTACATGAAGCGAAAGGTTGCAGAATAAAAATGACAGTCGATGTAAAAGCCAAACTCAATGAATTAGGTCTTGAACTTCCAGTGGCGTCACTTCCGTTAGCCGCTTATGTTCCTGCAGTTCGAACAGGTAACTTAGTTTTCACAGCAGGACAGCTTCCACTAGTAAATGGTGCAATTCCATTTATTGGAAAAGTTGATGGTGGCGTTACTCCTGAGCAAGCAAAAGAGATGGCTCAAGTTTGTGGCCTAAACGCAATTGCAGCACTTGGATTAGTAGCTGATATCAACTCAATTGAGCGAGTAGTTCAGGTACGTGGATTTGTAAATGGCGTCACTGGTTTTGTAGGTCATCCAGGCGTTGTAAACGGAGTATCAGAACTCTTTATCAATATTTGGGGCGAAGAAAAGGGTAAGCACGCGCGCACAGCAATTGGCGTCGCGGAATTGCCACTTAATTCACCAGTTGAAGTTGAAGTGATTTTCGAACTTAAAGCGTAATTACTTACCGCGCTTTGATAGGCGCTCGTAGTCAGTAACCACCACTGCGCGAGGTTCTAAACGAACCCAGCCGCGTGATGCGAAATCTGCGAGTGCCTTATTTACAGTTTCACGAGAGGCGCCAACAAGTTGCGCCAATTCCTCTTGCGTGAGGTCGTGGTTAACGTGCAAACCATCATCTTTTTGTGAACCAAAACGTGTACCCAAGTCGATGATTGCTTTTGCTACACGGCCAGGTACATCTGCGAAAACCAAGTCTGCAAGAACTTCATTTGAACGACGAAGGCGCTGAGCTAAACGAGCAAGCAATTCAAGTGCCACACGTGGATGAGCTGTAACAAGACCAATTACTTGATCATGAGAAAGAGCTAGAAGACGTGCATCGGTAACTGCTGTTGCAGTCGATGTACGAGGTTGTGGGTCGAATAGTGAAAGTTCACCAAACATTTCTCCAGGCCCAAGAATCGACAGAAGATTTTCTCGTCCATCGCCACTTGCTGTTCCAAGTTTCAATTTTCCATCGAGAACAACATAAAGGCGATTGCCTTCATCTCCCTCTTTAAAGAGAGTGCTTCCTTTTGAAATCTTTACTGGTGACATCGTGCCGCGAAGTGAAGCAGCTGAGTCATCATCTAGACCACGAAAAAGAGGGGCTTGTCGAACTATTGCGTCATCATTTTGTTTGGCCACGTGTGGAGATTACTCCGACTAGCCCTGACACCCAAATTGCTGGATTATTGCCCTGTGGCCAAGGCGAGCGAAGAGGCAAAGGGAAAGCGAGCGGTCTCGATCTTCAAGGCGTTAGGGAAGCGTTACCCAAATGCCAATTGCGAACTCGATTTTGAATCTCCTTTTCAATTAATTATCGCCACCGTCTTATCTGCCCAATGCACTGACAAGCGGGTAAATCTCGTTACGCCCCCGCTCTTTAAGCGATACCCCACTCCCAAAAAGATGGCCTCGGCAAAGATTCTTGAGCTCGAAGAGATGGTGAGAACAACTGGTTTTTATCACAACAAGGCTCGCAACATTCAAGGCCTTAGCCAGAAACTATTGACTGACTTCGGGGGAGAAGTCCCGAGCACATTGGACGAACTCATCACCTTGCCAGGCGTCGGGCGAAAAACTGCAAATGTGGTCTTGGGACATGCCTTTGGAGTTCCCGGAATAACTGTTGATACTCACTTCGGGCGGCTCTCCCGCCGATTTGGCTGGAGTACATCAGAAGATCCTGTGAAAGTGGAACAAGATGTAATGAAGTTGATTCCGCAAAAAGAATGGACAAACCTTTCGCAACGTTTAATCTGGCATGGCCGTCGAATTTGTCATGCACGCAAGCCAGCATGCGGTGCATGCCCTTTAATTGAATTGTGCCCGTCGTATGGAATCGGGGAGACCGATAAGGTTGCTGCTATGGCACTTGTAAAACCCGATTCGGCCTTCCGCTAATGGAGATCCGCGCTAACTCAAGAATGAGTTTGGCACTCCTCCTTTCTTTAACTCTTAGCTTTTCACACCTAGCGCAAGCTTCTGCGGTTTCTACGCCAAAGTGTTCGACGATTGCCACGAATCCGGCGATTAAGAAGGGCATCAGCCTGCCTTGCTTGGATGGCAAAGGAAAATTTATTTTCCAGGCAATTCGTGGACCTGTTCTTATTAATGTATGGGGTTCGTGGTGCGAACCTTGCAAGCAGGAGATTCCATTCTTGGTTCAAATTGCTAAGGAAAAGAAGATTCAAATCATTGGCGTTGATGTCGAAGAACGAAATACTGACGTCGCCAAGGCTTTTGTGAAAGAAAACAATATG
>CAIUFY010000156.1 GCA_903898555.1 uncultured Actinomycetes bacterium | reverse complement strand
GGAAAATGGTTTAAGCGCCATGTTGCGTACACGATGTCAAAGTACGGAATGAGCATGACTGTCATGGGACTGGCGGAGGAGTTTAAACGCGACGGAATTGGCATTAATGCTTTATGGCCTCGAACTGTAATTGATACGGCTGCTTTGCAAATGATTCCGGGAATGGACACGGATTTTTGCCGGAAGCCAGAAATTATGGGCGATGCCGCATACGCGATTTTCAATCGCAAGGCGAGTGATTGCACCGGAAACTTCTTTATTGATGATGAGGTCTTGGCAGAAGAAGGCGTGAGCGATCTGGATAAATACGCCGTTGTTCCTGGTACTACTGAGTTTCTAAAAGATCTCTATCTAGATTAAATTTCAAGAACTGTATGAGTGTGCTCGGTTTCTTGGATGCCTGAACTAAAGCGTTCTTCATAGCGGCCAAATTTCCAAATAAGAACCGAGCCGATCCAAGTTGCTATGAAACTGGCGATAATCCAGTAACCAACTTGATTTAGTTTTATGCTCGCAATCCATGTAAATGGTTGGTATTTAGCAATACTTGTTTTATCTGCGAGCACTCCGACCAATTCAACCGTGCCAATTACCATGGCTACGAAAATGGAGATTCCGGTTGTCGTGAGGTTGTAGTAAATCTTGCGCAGGGGGGATGTGAATGCCCATGCATATGCTTTTGTCATAAAGATGCCATCGAGGGAATCCATCAAGGACATGCCGGCGGCAAAAATAAATGGAAGAGCAATGATGGCCAGTGGTGGAAGGGTTCCGCCGACCGTTCCTATCGCAGCAGTTGCTGATAGACCAAGAAGTCCAACTTCAGTTGCGGTATCAAAACCCAAACCGAAGAGAACTCCAATTGGGTAAAGCTGCCAGGAATGATCGAAACCTTTCTTGAATAACCCCCTGAAGATGCGATTGAACAATCCGCGCTCATTGAGAAGTTGGTTCAAGTGCTCGTGGGAGAATTTTCCAGATTTGGCCTGACGCCAGACTTTAATAATGCCCACAAGAATAATTAAATTGAGAATTCCCACTAGGTAGAGAAAAAATGCCGAGACGCTCGCGCCAATGATGCCGCCGGTTTGCGCGAAGTTGTGTTGAAATTTAACTGCTTGTTTAGCTGCAAATGCGATTCCAATTGAAAGGGCTAACACAATCGTTGAGTGACCCAAAGAGAAAAAGAGTCCAACTCCCATTGGCTTCTTACCTTTTGCGAGCATCAAGCGAGTCGTGTCATCGATTGCAGAAATATGATCGGCATCAAATGCATGGCGAAGGCCAAATGAGTAGGCAAGTGCGCCGGCACCCGCGTAGATCAGAGTGTGGTTTGCATCCGCGATTGCATGAAATTGAGGCATGGAGTTGTAGTGGATAAACAGACCCCATCCGATGATGTGGAGGGCTGCGACGGTTCCTAGAACTCCAAATAGCCCCGGCAACTCATCACGTTCAAAACGAAGATGTTCCCGAAGACTTGGCTTAGTGCTGGCACTCATGATGATAGGTTAATGCAAATGATTCGCATCTGCAAAAGCATCGCTTTTGTGTCGAAACCTTAGAGCCTTCCTGCCTGTTCCAGTGCGAAGAGAAAGTTCTTTAAATCCTGGCTTTGAGGGGCTTCAAGCATCTGCTGGGGGGAGCCGGCCTCAAGAACCTGCCCACCTTTGAGGAAGAGGACCTCATCAGCCACCTTCTTGGCAAATCCCATTTCATGGGTAGCAATGAGCATCGTCATTCCATCGCTCTTAAGCTCGCTGATGAGGGATAAGACTTCAGCAATCAAAACTGGGTCTAGCGCGCTGGTTACTTCATCGAGTAACAAGAGTTTAGGTTTTCCAATTATTGCTCGCAGGATTGCAACTCGTTGCTGCTGCCCGCCGCTGAGAAGATCTGGATATTGATGGGCTTTTTCAGACAACCCAAATCGCTCCAACAATTCAAGTGCATCGCTCTCTGCTCGCGCTTTATCGACTCCGTGGACAAATCGGGGTGCGAGTGTGATGTTCTGCAGAACCGTTAAATGAGGGAAAAGGTTGAAGGCTTGGAAGACCGAACCGATGGACGCCCTGACTTTATCCGCGTTCACTCCCACTTCTGAAATATCCTCGCCATCAAGGAAAATTTGCCCATCATCAATCTCTTCAAGAAGATTAATGCAGCGCAGCAGCGTGCTCTTTCCAGAACCACTGGCACCAATCAATACCTTTACTTGGTGACGTTCGAGATTTAAGTTGAAATCTGAAATTACGAGTTCTGATCCATACGATTTGCGCAAGTTTTTTAGCTCTAGGGCGCTCATGTTTACCACCGCCCTTGCTGCTGGCGCGCTTTGTCTTGTTTACGAGTTAACCAATCGGTGAATCGAGTCAATGGAATTGTCATTGCAACGAAAATCGCACCTGCTACAAGATAAGGAGTGAAATTAAATGATTGTGCAGTCTCTATCCCTGCTGCTCTGATCGCATCAATTGCACCTAGAACCGAAATAAGTCCGGAATCCTTTTGAAGCGACACAAGATCGTTAAGAAGAGGGGGAGTCACTTTTCTCAACGCTTGAGGCAAAACAACTCGTCGTTGGGTTTGAGATTGAGTTAGGCCAAGCGCACGTGCTGCCATTCGTTGGGCAGGATTGACTGCTTCAATTCCAGCTCGTATGACTTCAGCAACGTAAGCTGAATAAGTAAGTATGAGTGAGAGCGTTCCAAGCAAAACCGCAGAATTTGGAATCCATGAAATCTGCAGACCTGGAATCCCGAATCCAACAAGCAAGAGAACCAAAAGTAATGGGAGTCCTCGGAATATATCTGTGTAAATCGTTGCAAAGAGTCGGAGGGGGTACAGAACTGGGCTCTTTGATGTGCGTGCGAGCGCTAAGAGCAATCCGAAAATCAGCACAAATGCCTCGGCGATTACCATCACTCTTAGGTTGAGCCAGATTCCAGAGAGAACCGAAGGGAAGGAATGAACGGCGTAATGCCAGCTAAAGAAGGACTCTCGCACAAGTTGAAAGCCTTTAGCGCCAGTGATGACGATGACAACGAGAACTCCGACAGCCAGAGTGCTGAGCAGCGCGATGGTGGTTGAGCGACGAGAGGCCTGACGACGTGCAGATTCGCGTTGCAAACGCAACGGCGACGGCTGGTATGTCATCAGGCCCCTTCTCTTGTTTCTCTTATTTCCCTTATTTCGCTCTACTTATATTTCTACTACTTCTTGAATACACGAGCTCCACCGACATTTGCTAACCATTTGTCAGCTATTGCTTTCAGAGTTCCATTCGCACGAAGTGCATCCACAGCAGCGCTCACCTTCGCAGTAAGGGCGCTTCCCTTGGCAAGAACGAGACCAAATTGCTCTGACTTGGTCTGAGCAGGGAATTGACCAACAAGAATTGCATTTTTTGCGGTATCTGCGATGTAGAAAGCAGTTGGAAGATCTACGACGAGCCCCTTGATCTGTCCTGCCGTTAAAGCTGCAGTTGCAAGATCATTTGAATCATAGACAGAGACCTTTTTTGCTGGCTTTACAACAGAGTTGATTGTTGCGAGCGAGGTTGTTCCAACCTGCGCGCCTAAGGCAACTTTCGAAAGATCAGAGATTTTAGTTGCCTTTGCGATGCTTGAGCCTTTTACGCTGACAACAGCTTGAGCAACATCGTAATAACCTGTTGAGAAGTCAACGACCTTTTTACGCTCGTCAGTGATTGATATTTGGTTAATATCAAAATCGAAAGATTTCTTACCAGGTTGAATTACGCTATTGAATGACGCCTTTACCCACTTTACTTTTGAAGCAGGATAGCCAAGCTGTTTTGCTACAGCGAATGCAACAGCAGATTCAAAGCCCTTTCCATTTGAAGGAGTATTGCTATCAAACCATGGTCCATAAGCTGGATCATCAGTTCCGATAGTTATTACTCCGGGAGTAAGTGTTGGTAGAGCTGCATTTGCCACGGGAGCAATTGCGCTGAATAGAATTCCTGCAGCTGCAAAGGTCGAAACGATTGTGGCCTTCTTTGAGTTCAACATATAAATCCTCTTTCTTGAGTTCAGTCAAAGGACGCATTTTCCACATTTTTATAAAAGGTGTAACGCGCTTGCCAGACTTTCTGGCCAGGTCATCACCCGGAGCACCCCGCCGCGTTCCCATAAGGGAGGAGGGTTGCCGATCGATAAGCCGGGGCTTGATATCGATACTCGTGACCTTGCGGAACTCTACTAAGAAAGGCGAAAAGTGAAAAATCTTTTTGATTATTTTTGAGAAAAAGTCTAAAACGCGTATAAAACGCCTACTTCGGGTGTGGCGTTTATGCGAGGAATTCGCAGTTGAAGTGCTTTTCCTGGCGACCTCTGCTACCTTCACCTCAACGTTATTGCAGTAATGAGCTCTAGCGCCAAACTTATAAGGGGAGAAGGCATCGTATTTCAGCAAACGCTGAAAGTTCTCGGTGTTGTCAAAAAAATGTTCCGCCAACTTGAAACTCAAGCATTTAGAAAACTAAGCAAGAATCCAGTCCAATTGTCAGATACGCGAGTCGATGAACTCCTCGCGAGTGAGTGGGAGAAATTCAAAGCCTCAACTCTAGGTTCTGAATTGGAATACGAAATCGCAAAAGAGACCCTTCCTATGGGAGTAGTTTCTAGCTTTCAACATTGGGATCCATATCCAATAGCAATTAAGTCAGCCGAAGGCGCTTGGATGACTGACGTCGATGGTCGCAAACTCCTTGATTTATCAATGGGCTTTGGTGCGATGCTCGCCGGTCACCTAAATCCAGTTGTTGTCGCTGAGGCAACAGAGGCAATGAAGACAGGCATGCTCTTTGTGACTCCTTCACCAATTTCACGTGATGCAGCAGAAAGAATTTGCAAGCGCTTCTCAATCGATCTCGTACGTTTTGCAAACTCTGGCACAGAGGCGACCATGTATGCAGTTCGCACGGCCAGAGCATTCACTGGCAAAGATGCAATTGTAAAAGTTGAAGGCGGTTACCACGGTTCATACGATCCACTAACTGTTTCAGCCAAACCGTCTTTGGACAAAGCTGGTTCGCCAGACTTTCCTAACGCCGTCGTACCTGAGGGCGCAAACCCTGGAACCGTGTATGTCGTTCCATTTAACAATCTAGAATCTCTTGAGCAAATTTTTAAGCTTCACAGCTCTGAGATTGCATGTTTCATTGTTGAACCTGTTCTTGAAAATCTTGCAATCGTTCTTCCTGACGAAGGATATTTGCAAGGTGTTCGCGATCTCTGTGACCAATATGGAATAGTCTTAATTTTTGACGAGGTTAAGACAGGCCTGACCGCTGGTCCACACGGCGCAGCTCAAAGAATCGGTGTAACCCCAGATTTGATCTCTCTTGCCAAATCAATTGGTGGCGGTTTGCCGCTTGCTGCATTTGGTGGAAAGCGCGAGATTATGCAGGTTGTTGTAGACAACCGCATGCCGCACTTTGGAACATTCAATGGAAATCCATTGGCGATGGCTGGCGTGCGCGCAATTGACAAGATCTGCACACCTGAAGCACTCGCCGCAGCTGAAGCGCTGAATATGCAAGCACTTGAGCGTATTTCGGAAATCATTGATGAGTATCAACTTCCGGCTCACACGGTTGGATTTGGAATCAAAGGCTGCATTACGTGGTCTGTTGAGCCAGTCCGCAACTATCGTGATTACAAGGCGACGGACTTTAAGATTGCCGAGTTATCTTGGCTTTGGTCACTAAACCGCGGAATCATCACGCCTCCGGGACTCGACGAGCAATGGTTGATTTCTCTTGCACACGGTCAACACGAAATTGATCTACTTGTTGAAGATTTTAGAGAGTTAGCTCAAGCACTTAGAGCCTAATTATTCTCGATTATTCAAGCGAAATAAGATCTAGGTAGTCGTCATTCCAAAGATCTTCATCACCATCAGGAAGTAGTAGAACGCGCTCTGGTTTCAGGGCGCGGACTGCACCTTCATCGTGGCTCACAAGAATGACTGCGCCTTGATACTCCGTAAGCGCACTTAGAATTTCATCACGAGAGGCTGGATCTAGGTTATTTGTCGGCTCATCAAGCATCAAGACGTTTGCTTCACCGACGACAAGAGTCGCTAGGGCTAGGCGAGTTCTCTCTCCACCACTCAAAACCTTTACAAATTTATCAACATCATCACCCACAAAGAGAAATGAACCTAGAACCTGACGAGCTTGCTGTTCTTTGATATCAGGACCAGAAGACATCATGTTCTGCAAAACTGTTCGTTCGAAATCCAACATTTCGTGCTCTTGCGCGTAGTAGCCAATCTTCAATCCGTGGCCAGGATTTACACTGCCAGTATCAGACTCGCCAACACCCGCGAGAATCTTTAGCAAAGTTGTTTTTCCTGCGCCGTTGAGGCCAAGAATAACTACGCGAGATCCACGATCGATTGCCAAATCGACATCTGTGAAAACTTCAAGTGAACCATATGACTTGCTCAAGCCTTCTGCAGTTAGCGGAGTTTTTCCGCATGGCGCAGGGGTAGGGAAGCGAAGCTTTGCAACCTTATCTTTAACGCGGACGTCTTCTAGACCTGAAAGAAGTTGATCAGCTCGACGTAACATTCCCTGAGCTGCCTTTGCTTTAGAAGCCTTCGCACGCATCTTCTCGCCCTGCTTAGCAAGAATAGCTGCCTTCTTTTCTGCGTTGGCTCGCTCCTTCTTGCGGCGATGCTCATCTTGCTCTCGTTGCAATAAATACTTTTTCCAACCCATGTTATAGACGTCAATAACATTTCGATTTGCATCAATATAGAAAACTTTATTGACGACGGTTTCAATCAAGTTCACATCGTGAGAGATGATGACAAGTCCGCCGCTGTATTTCATTAAGTACTCTCGAAGCCAAATAATCGATTCAGCATCAAGGTGGTTCGTAGGTTCATCCAAGAGGAGAGTGTCTGCTCCACTGAAGAGAATTCTTGCAAGTTCTACGCGACGACGTTGTCCGCCACTGAGAGCTTCAAGAGACTCCTCAAATAGACGCTCTGGAATACCCAAATTTGTGAGAATGGATTCAGCTTCTGAGGAAGCGGTGTATCCACCAGCGCTTTGAAATTCTGCATCCACGGCGGAGTAGCGATCAAGTGCTCTCTCCAACTCTTCTGGAGTAGCGGTAGCCATGGCATCTTCAGCCTTGCGCATTCTGGCAACAATTTGATCTAGCCCACGAGCCGAAAGAATTCGATTGATGACGCTATCTTCTTGGTCTCCGGTTCGCGGGTCCTGCGGAAGGTATCCAATTGTCCCGGTGCGATTGACCTGACCGCCAGCAGGCATGGTTTCGCCAGCCAATACTTTGCATAACGTAGATTTGCCCGCACCATTTCTACCTACGAAACCAACGCGGTCTCCATGGTTGATACGTACGGTTACGTTGCTTACGAGGAGTCTCGCTGCGGCACGAAGTTCGAGGCTCTGGGTTGCAATCACTGCCCTAGGGTACCTTTGCGCAGTGAGTGAATCTGACCATAAAAAATTCGGTTCATTAGCAATTTTGGCCGCTGGAATCTGCTTTGGAACCACCGGAACTTCTCAAACCTTGCTCGGCAAGGGAATTTCACCTCTAGCAGTTGCAAGTACTCGTCTATTTATTGGCGCGCTGACGCTAGTTTTGATCTCGCGAATCACCACAAAAGTTCCCCGGGTAAAAATAGGAAAAGTTGATCTTTGGATTGCCGGCTTAGGTATCGCGATATACCAACTCTCCTTCTTCTCGTCTGTGAAATTAACCGGGGTGCCTATCGCGACGATAACGGCCCTTGGCAGCGCCCCAGTTTTTACTGGAATCGTCGCCTACGTAATGGTGCAAGAACGTCCAAAGCGAGTTTGGTTTATAGCAACCGTCATCACGACAATCGGAATTATTCTCCTAAATGCACATCACAGTGAGAAGAGTTTTAATGCTTTAGGAGTTCTTTTGGCGCTTGTCGCAGGTTTGGGCTTTGCCTTTTTTAATGTAACAAGCAGAAGAGCGCTGAATTCCGGAGTTGAACCCGCAAGGCTTGCAGCGACTGTCTTTTCTCTTGCCGCGCTAGCCGTATTTCCATTCTGTTTTGTTGCAGGTACTCATTGGATGTTTACGATCAGGGGAATCTCTCTCATATTGTGGCTTGGAATCTTCACAACGGGATTGGGCTATAGCCTCTATGCGTATGGACTAAAGCGTGTTCACTCAAGTACAGCCTCAACCCTCGTGCTGGCCGAACCAGCTACCGCGACCTTATTAGCCGTGGTTGTTCTTGGTGACACTCTCAACGTAACAAGTTGGGTTGGAATTGCAACTGTAATAGTTGGGCTTCTATTTTTAGCTACGCGAGGTTAAAGAATCCTTTAATCGATTGAACCATCATCTCAACAGCTATAGCTGCTACTAGTAAACCTGCAACTCGAGCGACCAACATGACTCCAGAATCCTTGATGACTTTGAGAATCTTTGTTGAGAACATCAACGTCAAGCCAATAACGATGTGCACGGCGATGATTGCCCCTGCGAGTGAGAGTTTTGCTGAAGAGCTATGTGCGTATTGAACGTAAAGCATTGTGGTAACAATCGCTCCGGGGCCTGCCAAGATGGGAGTTCCAAGTGGGACCATTGCAACATTCACATTTTTGGTCGCCGCTTCTTCAGTTCCTTTTCCGGTTAACAACTCCATGGAAATGAGAAATAGTAAAAGCCCGCCCGCACCTTGAAGTGCGTTTAGGGAAATGTGAAGGTAGTTAAGAATCACCTGGCCGAACAAAGCGAAAACAACAATTATTATCAATGAAGAGGTAGCGCCTTGCCAGGCGAGTTTGACGCGATCTTTAGGCGTTCTATTCGAGACCAAAGATAGGAAAATAGGAATAGCCCCTGGTGGATCAAGAATCACGAATAGCGTCACAAATGCCTGTATGCCAAATGTGAGTGCGGAAACTTGCAGAAGACTGTTCATGCCGGCAAGGGTAACAAATTAACCTTTGTAGTGATGAGCCATCGAAGTAAGCACTTTATCCAATATCTCCAAGCCCAATTTCGCATCCTCAACGCTCACATTTAGTGGCGGATTAAGGTGAATTCGATTGAAGTTGTTGAATGGCATCAAACCTAGTTTCTTACATTCAGCGACAATCTCATTCATAGCCGGACTTGAAGATCCGTAGGGAGCCATTGGTTCACGTGTGGCTCTATCAGTAACCAAATCCAAGCTCCAGAAAACACCTTGTCCGCGAACGTCACCAATCATTGGGTGTTTTTTCGAAAGTTCGACAAGTGCCGGTCCAATTATTGAATCGCCAATCATCGCTGCATTTTCGACCATTTTTTCTTCTTTCATCGCATCGATGGTTGCGACCGATGCGGCGCAAGCAATTGGATGCCCAGAATAAGTCAGGCCACCAGGGAAGACGCGGTCATTAAATGTTGCTGCAACTTTATCGGTGATTACAACTCCGCCCATTGGGATGTAGCCAGAGTTAACCCCCTTTGCGAAAACGATGAGATCTGGTTGTGCAGAAGAATGTTGGAAAGCAAACCATTTACCAGTTCTACCAAATCCAGCCATTACTTCATCAGCAATCCACAAAATTCCGTATTTATCGCAGAGCGCCCGCAGGCCTTCTAAGTAACCTTTTGGTGGAACGAGAACTCCGGCAGTTCCAGGAACTGACTCGATTAATACTGCAGCAATTGTGTGTGCACCTTCGAAAATAATTGTCTGCTCAAGATGCGCAAGAGCGCGTTCGCATTCCTCCTGCTCGGTTGTAGCCCAGAAAGATGAGCGGTAGAGATATGGTCCCCAGAAGTGAACATGTCCATGAGAAAATTCATTTGGAAGGCGTCTTGGATCTCCTGTTGCATTAATAGCCGATCCTGTATTGCCATGATACGAGCGGTAAGTTGAAAGGATCTTGCTCTTTCCCGTGTGCAATCGGGCTAAGCGAACGGCATTTTCAATTCCATCAGCGCCACCATTTGTGAAGAAGACCTTTTCAAAATCTCCACCAGCCAACTCCACGATGCGCTGTGCTGCACCGTTTCGAGCCTCGTTGGCATGTTGAGGGGCGATGGTTGCAAGAATGTCAGCTTGATCTTTAATGGCTTGAATAACTTTTGGATGCTGGTGGCCTATGTTGGTGAATACCAATTGGCAAGAGAAATCTAAATATTTCTTTCCATCAAAGTCCCAGAAGTAGGATCCGCTTCCGCTCTGGATGGGCATGGGTGAAATTTGCGCTTGAGCTGACCACGAGTGGAAGACATATTTTCTATCGTTAGCAAATACTTCCGCGCCTTTTTCAGATGACATTTAGAGTTCCTTTATAGATTGAGTTATATAGTGAATCTAACATAGGGGTTTGAAATATGGCAGCAATCCAGAGGAATTTCAGAGATACCTCTCGGCCTCTCGCACGGCGACGCTCCCAAGGTTAGGGTTTTTGCGCAAGAAACTCTTAACAGATTGCGCATCGAATTTGCTGATGTCCCGAAGAGCCCATCCAATGGCTTTAACTATGAAGAATTCCTTTGAATCCACATGTTGTTGGCAAAGTCGAAGAGTTAGGTCAACGTCATAATCTCTATTCGCACCCCTCTGGTGGCCAATGGATGCTCTGACTAACCAGATATTTGAACTCTTATTCCAACGCAGCATCAGGGGCTTCAAAGGGTAGCGGTGAGTCAGGGGAGAGACGGCGGCTGTACCTAATCCATCGACGGTGTCCCACCACGACTTGTGGGTAATCAAATACTCGCAATGAGCGTGTAAAAAATCTTTTTCTGTAAAGTCTGCGAAGTATTGAATCAAATCATAAGCGGCATATTGGTACTCACGTTCGCTTAATTTCCACAACGCTCTTGCTGTAGATCCGATCTCATCTGATGTTGGATCTGGCAAATATTGAAAGATTTCCCGAAGGGCTTGTCGACGCTGTGGAGCTGCGATTCCAATGAACGGCGCAATTTCCTTCATGTACGCACGCGCTCCACTAGCCCGCACAGCATTTCTGTACCTAGGGAGTGTGCTTTGGATTTGAGTTAAAGCAATGGATTGAAAACTCACACACGCTTCTCCACTGGCGGCAAAACTGACCACGGGAATTCAATCCAAAGTGAAGTTTGACTCCAGCTGTAATCAGGTTTCTCTATAGTTGTTGGTTTCTCATACAAGACTGCTGAGCGAACTTCAGAAACTACACCTTCGCAAAAATCTTTCACCAATTTCAATGTTTCACCAGAATCTGCAACGTCGTCAGCAATCAACACTTTGAGACCGGTCAGATCCAGTTTATTTGGAACAGGCGGGAGGACTACTGGTACCGGAAGGCGCTCGTCGACTCCTGTATAAAACTCGACGCTCATTGCAAAGGAATTCTTAACACCGAGGGCGTATCCCAAAGCTCCACCAACAATTAGCCCACCCCGAGCGATCGAAAGAACAACATCGGGTTCAAATCCCGAGTCTTTTATGTCTTGCGCAAGATCGCGAATTGCTTTGCCAAAGATTTCATAACTCAAACGCTCGCGTTCATGACTCATGAGCGTAACTTAGCAATAAAAAACCCCGCCATTTCTGACGGGGTTTTTAACGACGGACTTGGGTTAGGAGATTTTAGAGGTCGTAGTACAACTCGAACTCTGCTGGATGTGGACGTAGTCGAACATAGTCAACTTCTTCCTTGCGCTTCCATGTAATCCATGTGCTGATGAGATCATCTGTAAATACGCCACCCTTTGTTAGGAAGGCATGATCTTTCTCGAGATTATCTAGCGCTGCATCAAGTGAACCAGGAACCTGTGCGATTGCAGCAGCTTCTTCGCCTGATAGTTCATAAATATCCTTATCAACTGGGGCAGGTGGCTCAATCTTGTTTTGGATTCCATCAATACCAGCCATAAGCATTGCAGCAAAGGCTAGGTATGGATTTGATGAAGGATCTGGGCAACGGAACTCAATGCGCTTTGCCTTTGGATTGTCTCCAGTAATTGGGATACGAATACAGGCAGAGCGGTTACGAGCCGAGTAAGCAAGGTTAACTGGCGCTTCATATCCAGGAACTAGACGACGATATGAGTTCACAGTTGGGTTTGTGAAGGCAAGTAGTGAAGGAGCGTGCTTCAAGAGTCCACCAATATACCAACGAGCAATATCAGAGAGATCTCCGTAATTGCCCTTCTCGAACATCAACGACTTTCCATCTTTCCAAAGTGATTGGTGAACGTGCATGCCCGAACCATTATCGCCGAAAAGTGGCTTTGGCATGAATGTTGCAGTCTTGCCATTCTCCCAGGCGGTGTTCTTAATGACGTATTTGAATTTCATTACGTCATCGCCAGCTTGCTGAATATCAGAGAAGCGATAGTTGATTTCCATCTGACCTGCTGTACCAACTTCATGGTGAGCGCGCTCAACGAGAAGACCAACTTCTCCAAGCTTCATTACCATTTCATCGCGCAAGTCAGCGAACTGATCAGTTGGTGAAACTGGGAAATACCCACCCTTAATGCGTGTGCGGTATCCGCGGTTTGGACTTCCATCTGGATCTGTTTCTGCGCCGGTGTTCCACCAGCCTTCGTATGAATCAATATGGTGGTATGCCTCATTCATGCCGGTACTAAATCGAACTGCATCAAAAACATAGAACTCTGCTTCTGGTGCGAAGAATGCAGTATCTGCAATGCCAGTTGATTGTAGATAATCAACAGCCTTCTTCACGACTCCACGAGGATCGCGAGAGTAAGGAGTGTCATCGTGTGGATTGTGAACTGAGAAAAGAATGATGAGCGTCTTCACTGTGCGATAAGGATCGATGTATGCAGATGAAGGAATAGGAAGCAGCTTCATATCTGATTCGTGAATCGACTGGAAACCACGAATAGATGAACCGTCGAACATTAAACCATCGGTGAAAACAGCTTCATCAAATGATTCAACTGGAACGTTGAAGTGATGCTGAATACCTGGAAGATCGATGAAGCGGACGTCAATCAACTTCACATCGTTCTTCTTGATGAAATCAAAGATTTCAGTAGAGTTCTTAAACATTGTTCTCCTGTTTGTTTCCCGAATTGGAAATCACGTGGGGGATTACTTGGACGCATCGGCGAGTCCTTGATGAGTGAAGATTAGAGCCAACCTGTGAAAGGGGCATATCTTGAATGTTACGAATATGTTTCGAAGGCTAAAGGTCTAATGGAGAGTGGCTCTGGGCTACCCTTAACTTATGTTCAAAGAAGCGAGCCTCGGAAGACGACTTTGGGCGCTATTTCTCGACAGTTTTGGATCATGGGTTCTTGCTTCGGCAATCGAGCCAAAAGACATGGGCAAGCGCCTTTTCCTACAGATGGGCATCCTCTTCCTTGAGATTTCTATCTTGACAATCTTGCAAGGCGCCTCTTTTGGTCAGAGAGCGGCAAAACTAAAGGTTGTCGATTTTGAGGACGGTAAGCCACTTTCGATTCCAAGGGTGCTCATTCGTACCTTGCTCATAATTTTGGTTCTGCCGGCCATTTTTCGAAGCAACGCAAGATCGGTCCACGACATTCTTACTAGATCTGTCGTGGTGCGTTACTTCAAATAGCTCTTTAGCGACCTGGGTTTCTAGGTACTCGGGTAGGCATTGGGCCTTTAGGGATAGGCATAGCCATTCCGCCTACAGCCTTCAGGCGGGCACGAACTTCGCGAAGTTGGTTTGGCGAAAGCTTCTTTGGAAGTTTTTTCAATTTCTTCTGTAACTTGCGAATTGAAACTTGGCCATCACCATCACCAACAATAAATTCATGGACCGGTACGCCCGGAACATAGCGTTCAGTCTTTTTATGCTCGTCGGTCAGAAGTTGGCGAACAGCAAAGCCGCCTTCTCCTACAAGGACTACGCCGCAACGACCGACAGAACGGTGGACCATGTCTTGGCTGCGATTTACAACAACAGCTGGTGTTGTGGTGAATCCTTTACGGATTCCCATTAATACGCTTGCACCAGCGCCGAGCTGCCCTTCAATAGATGCAAATGCGGCCGAGTTGGCAAAGCGCGTGAAGAGAAAGAATGCGACGAGCAGACCGAGGGGAGCGAAGAGAATTCCAAAGTAGACCGGATGACCGAGCACTGATCCAACAATAATTCCAAGAGCGAAAACTGCAATGAAGGCAATTGCCATGTAGAGAAGTGCGCTTGGGTTCTCCTTGCGAACTAATGCGAACGCATCTTTCACTACCTGGAGCTGTCCGCCGCCTTCTTTTGGAAGCTTGTTTTTCTTCTTACGTCCGAACATTCTTATTTGCTCTCTTTCTTCTGGCTTTTTGACACATTTTTCGCTGCACGCGCAGCTTTTCGTCGTGCATTTTCTATTGCTGCTTCCTCGATTGTTGGTGCAGTTCCACCCAATCTTTTCGGCCCCCACCATTCTCCTTTGGGGGAGTCAGGATAATTCTCTTGTACTAAATGCAGTAGTTCACTTATTTTTTCACGAAGAAGGGTCTCTTCTTCGATGACGTCGGCTTCTTTGGAAATCATATAAGGCTCACCGTAGGCGATGTAAATGGGGATCTTCTTACGCTTGAGATTTGGTTTCTTTCCTTTTGTAAGAATTCGCTGGCTGCCCCACAAAGCTACTGGGATGATTGGTACGCCCGCTCCTTGAGCTAAGCGAACCGCTCCGGATTTCAACTCTTTGACTTCCCAGCTAAGTGAGATCGTAGCCTCGGGGAAAATTCCAATTATTTCTCCCGCACGCAAGGCGCGCATCGCTGCCACGAGAGAGCTCGAACCCTTTTCTCGGTCAACACTTATGTGTTTCATTCCGCGCATCAAAGGTCCAGCTAATTTGTTATCGAATATCTCTTTTTTCGCCATAAAGCGTATGTATCGATTTTTTGGAGCCGCTGGAGTTCCAATCAAAGCAAAGTCAAGGTAACTGATGTGGTTAGAGGCAATGATGGCTCCACCAGTAGGCGGTATGTGTTCGTCGCCGAAAATTTTGAATCTAATTCCAAGCACTTTCCAAGCAGTCTTAAACGCACCTGCAACTGGGGGATAGATGAGTTCAGCCATTTGCCAAAGATCGCTTCTCTTGTGCTTGCTTGTACAACCGACCTGCGCGGTAACTTGATCGAACAAGTGGGCCACTCATGACTCCGGAAAATCCGATCGCTTCGGCCTCTGCTGCGAGCTCGACAAACTCATGGGGCTTAACCCAACGAACAACAGGATGGTGCATTGATGTTGGGCGCAAATATTGAGTAATTGTGATCAAATCACAACCAGCATCATGCAAGTCCTGAAGTGCCTGCGAAACTTCTTCACGCTCTTCACCCATTCCAAGAATCAAATTGGATTTCGTGATCAAACCAAAATCACGTGCTTGTGAAATTACGTCTAACGAACGGTCATAGCGGAAAGCGGGTCTGATTTCTTTGAAGATTCGTGGAACGGTTTCGAGGTTATGTGCAAAAACTTCTGGGCGAGATTCAAAAACTACATTGAGAAGGTCGGCCTTTCCGCTGAAATCTGGAGCCAACATTTCAACGCCAGTACCTGGGTTTAGTTCATGAACTTTGCGAATTGTTTCTGAATAAAGCCAGACGCCTTCATCTTCTAAATCATCCCTTGTTACACCCGTGATGGTCGCGTATTTCAACCCCATAGATTTCACTGACTCTGCAACGCGCCTTGGTTCATCTACATCAACTGATTCAGGTTTGCCTGTATCAATATTGCAAAAATCGCAGCGACGCGTGCAACGTTCTCCGCCTATAAGGAATGTCGCTTCGCGATCTTCCCAGCATTCAAAGATGTTTGGACAGGCAGCTTCTTGGCAAACTGTATGGAGTCCTTCACGCGACACTAGCGAACGAAGTTGCGTGTACTCCGGTCCCATGTGGGCGCGAGTCTTGATCCATTCTGGCTTGCGCTCAATCGGAACTGATGCGTTGCGAGCTTCAATTCGGAGGAGTTTTCTACCATCTGGTGCAATTGTCATAGGGCAATAAACTCCGCAACACTAGAAAGAGCTTCGTAAAGATATTTTTCTACCACTGGTACTACTTCATCAATTGTGAGCGGGCGATTCAATTCAGTACTGAGTGAAGTCACCCCTGCGTCGGCAATTCCACACGGAACAATGTTGTTGAAACCTTGCATATCCGGATTCACATTTAGTGCGAATCCATGCATCGTGACGCCTTTAGCGACTCGGATTCCTATTGCGGCGATTTTGCGATCTCCACGTTCGTCGCGAATCCAGACGCCAGAGCGATCACAATACTGCTCAGCCTTTATTCCGAATTCTTCGCATACTTTGATAAGTGCTGCTTCGATTACGCGAACGAATCCAACAACCTCGTTTCGATTCTTTAATTTGATAATTGGGTAACCCACAAGTTGGCCTTCGCCATGCCACGTAATTTTTCCGCCGCGATCAACGTCAATAACGGGAGTTCCATCCATTGGACGTTCGTGTAATTCCGTTCTTCTTCCTGCCGTGTAAACAGAAGGATGCTCCAACAAAATCAAGGTATTCGGACGAGTTCCGGCGACAATCTCTGCATGGATTCTGCGTTGGCTATCAAGAGCGGTCTGATAATCGACTAAGCCCTGGCGAATGAGGGCGATCGGCGTGGCCGCAGGGGCCAAAATTGAGGGACTCACGCTGGAAGCCTAATAGGGATTAAGGGAATGCCTAAATTGGGCGCCCTAGCGCCGCTCGATTCGGCAAGGGCCTTACCGACAAAAGCCGCGCTCGGTGGCGGCTAAACTCAGCAGGTCAAAGAAGCCGTATTTGGCGCCACCTTATGGGGAAAAGGGACTATCTGTGTCTACAAAAGTTAAGGCTCGTAAGCCGCTCTGGTTTGCAATCATCACCATCGTTATTTGGTTTGGTATTTCAGGCGTGGTTGGACCTCTTTTTGGCAATCTCTCTTCCGTGCAGAAAAATGACAATGCTGACTTCCTTCCTGCCCACGTAGAAGCTCAAAAGTTCGCAGATGCCTACAAGTCATTCACGGTCAATGCGAATAAGGCTCTCCCAGCGCTTGTTCTTTTTGAAGGCGATGTGAGCGCGGATAAGACCGCAGCTACAAACATTTTCTTGAATACCCTCGCAGCTCAGCCATTGGTCACAAAAGATGGCAAAGCTATTGTTGGAGTGCATAAGACAATCGGTGAATATCTGACGGCGGGCGAGAAGATCTTCGCTTTCCCTTCCCAAGACGGTAAGGCACTTCTTGCAAACGTTCCTTTTGATAACACAAATGCTGGGTCTCAACTTTCTAATAAGAAACCGGCCCTACCGGCAGTTGTTGATTCAATTCGTTTCTACACAGGGGAATTTGCAAAGGCGCATGGATTTACCTCGCACGTAACAGGCTTTGCTGCGATATTTGCAGATCTGTTTGGTGCATTCGGTGGAATTGATTCAACGCTTCTCCTTACAACAGTTCTTGTTGTTGCGATTATTTTGATTATTGTTTATCGATCTCCCGTACTTTGGATATTGCCGCTTTTTACCGCTTTGATTGCTGAATTACTCGCCGGCGGTGTTATCTACGTACTAGCAAAGCACAATGTCATTACCCTCGATGGGCAATCGCAGGGAATTCTCTCTGTTCTTGTTATCGGAGCAGCAACTGACTACGCACTTCTTTTGATCGCTCGTTACAGAGAAGAATTGCACTTACATGATTCCAGATACGAATCTATGAAAAAGGCTTGGCGCGGGGTAGTTGAACCAATCGTTGCATCAGGCAGCACAGTTACCCTTGGCTTGTTGGTATTGCTCCTTTGCCAACTTAAGAATTCACGCGGACTTGGACCCGTTGGAGCAATCGGAATTATCAGCTCGATGATCACCGTTCTAACACTTCTACCAGCCCTACTCTTGGTCTTTGGACGCTGGATTTTTTGGCCAAAGATTCCTCGCCACGATGATCATGATGAGAAGCTCACTGGTATCTGGTCGAAGGTAGCAAATGCAACGGCTCGTAGTCCTAAGAAGTTTGCCATCATCACAACGGTGATATTGCTTATTTTTGCAAGCTTGATAACCACCCTCAAGGCAAACGGAATTTCTACAACACAAGGATTTACAACTCATCCTGATTCACTTGTCGGACAAGAACTTCTTCTCAAGCATTTCCCTGGTGGTCAGAGTCAACCGACTCAAATCCTTATAAGCCAGAGCAAGGCTGCGCAAGCCACAAGCGTTCTTCAAGGCATCTCTGGAGTTTCATCTGTTGCACCAGAGCTCGATGGCCAAGCAATTCCCGGTCAACCACTTCCGCCTGTAAAGGTAGTTAGTGGAAATGTTGTCTTGGATGCGACTCTCTCAGTTCCTGCAGATTCGTCGCAAGGAAGAGACTTAGTCCCAACAATTAGAGCCGCGGTTCACAAAATTGATGCCGCATCACTAGTTGGTGGAATAAGCGCAACTTTCTATGACGTGGATGTTGCTTCCGCGCATGATCGAAATCTAGTTATTCCGATTGTGCTCGTGCTTATTGCAATTATTCTCGGACTATTGCTACGAAGCGTTTTGGCTGCGGCTTTACTACTCGTGACTGTAATCGTTTCGTTTGTTGCAACACTTGGTGTCTCGGCCGTCTTCTTCAACCACATCTTCAAGTTTGCGGGAGCAGACACTGGCTTCCCATTGTTCACATTCATATTCCTCGTAGCCCTTGGAATTGATTACAACATCTTCTTAATGACTCGTGTTCGCGAAGAAGCAATTAAGTTGGGAACCCGAGCTGGAGTTACAAAAGGCGTCACCGTAACTGGTGGAGTCATCACATCGGCTGGAATTGTATTAGCTGCCACATTCACAGTTCTTGGCGTGCTTCCTCTCGTAGCCCTTGCAGAAATTGCATTTGCGGTTGCATTTGGTGTGCTTCTAGATACTTTGGTAGTAAGGTCAATTTTGGTTCCTGCGCTTGTACACGTGCTCGGTCCTAAGATTTGGTGGCCGTCAAAACTCTCACGAGAAGAAAAGCAGTAGGCGTGCAAAATAAACCTTTACGGGCTGGAATATCTGGCTACGGTTTAGCAGGCAGGTACTTCCATTCGCGATTTCTGAAAGCTGCGGGTTTTGATCTTGTTGGAGTGGTTACGACCAATCCAGAACGTATAGCGCAGCTTTCTGAAGATTTTCCGAACGCGATTGCTTGCAGCACGATAGAAGAACTTCTGGATTTGAATCTAGATCTTCTTGTCGTGGCAAGTGCAAATATCGCGCATGCGCCTAATGCAATTGCTGGTCTGCGAGCCGGTTGCGCAGTAGTCGTTGACAAGCCGATGGCACTCTCATTTGAACAGGCCAAAGAGGTGGCGCAAGTTGCACTCGAAACAGGATCGCTGCTTACGACATTCTTTAATCGTCGCTGGGATAGCGATGCTTTGACAGTTAAAAAGGCAATCAACGAAGGCGTTCTTGGCAAAGTTTTTAGAATTGATTCGAGATTCGAAAGATTTCGCCCAGAAGCGAATCCAAATTCCTGGCGCGAACGTTTTCCCGCGCACGAGGGTGGCGGAAACTTATTGGATTTACAGACACACTTGGTCTCACTTGCCTTGGATTGGTTCGGGCCTGCGCAGATTGTTTATTCCTCTGTTCGAGCGATACGCGGGTTATCGGATGATGATGTCGTGATTGTTCTGAAGCATGATTCGGGCGTTGACTCTTATCTATCTGGGTCAGCAATTGTTGGTGCTCCTGGACCTCGCATTCGACTTATGGGCGATAAGGCTGCATTGGTTATTTCCGCGCTAGATAACCAAGAGCCTTTACTTAGACAAGGAATAAATCCTGAGCCTGGAGGATGGAAAGTTGATACCTCCACCCCGGCAACGTTAGTTCGTGGCGAAGAGAGCGAACCATACGAATCAGTTCCCGGCGATTACACGCCTTTTTATTTGCAAGTTGCACAGGCCATTCGTGGAAATGGAGTGATGCCCGTGTCTATCCAGGACGCATTGGATGTTGCAGAGATAATCGACAAAGCAAGGGCAATGTCCATTAGATGAGCAAGCAAGTAATTGTCGTCGGAGCAGGACTTGCTGGGTTGACTGCTGCTCGGTACCTCCAGGAAGCCGGGGTAGAAGTACTTCTCCTCGAAGGATCTGATCGACCAGGTGGCCGAGTTAAGAGTGATTACATAGATGGATTTGTACTAGATCACGGATTTCAAGTTATCAATCCCAAATACCCCGAAGTCATCGCTTCAGGCGCCATCAACCCAGAAGAATTCACTTCATTGCCTGCCGGAGTACGTATAGTCGATGGTGAGCGAAGCAAGCGTTTAACGCTGGGGCGTGCTCTCACAACATCGGGCTCAATTAGGGAAAAGCTGGCTTTTCTAAACTTTCTTAATTCTCGCGCTGGCGGAAGAAAAACGCTAGGTGATGAAAGCGCAAAATTCCCAACTCTTTTTAAAGAAGCCCTTGAACCGTTCTTGCGTGGAGTCTTCCTTACCGAGCCATCAGTAATCGCAGCCGATGCATCCCAAAAAATCTTGCGCTCTTTTGTTTCCGGGCGTCCAGGAGTGCCAAATCAAGGAGTGGGTACTTTCTCCAATAATCTGGCTGAAAAGATTTCAAGTATTCAATACAACACACTCGTTCAACAGGTATCAGACCAAAAAGTTGTGACCACGAATGAAACGCTTAGCGCCGAATTTGTCATCGTTGCTACTGACCCAACAACCTGCCATCAGCTAATTAGTGGAAGAGAAGTTCCTCGCGTCTTGCCGTCCACCACGTGGTATCACGTGACAAAAGGCGAGTTGCGCAATTCTGATTTGCTTGCGGCTCAAAAAAGTGGGGGAGTTATAAATTCAGTTGTGATGTCTAAACTTGTTCCCGCGTACGCACCAAAAGAAAGCACGCTCATCGCATCAACCACACTGAACACTGTTTCTGAAAGTGAAGTTAGGCGTGAACTCTCAAATATCTGGCAGATATCGACTCACGATTGGCAGTTGTTAGCAAAATACGAAATAAAGCAGTCTCTTCCGCTTCATGGAGTTGGGACTCCACTGTATGCAAAGCAACACATTGAGGGCGGATTATTTATAGCCGGCGATCACTGTACATATCCCTCACAGCAAGGGGCAATGGAATCTGGTCGCATTGCAGCAGAATCAATTATTCGACGAGTTCTGCCAAAGCACTAATTACGTGTGGGTAGTCGAAATTAAATCCATCGTCGGTAAGCGCCTGTGGCAATACGCGCTTTGATCCAAGAATTTCAGTTGAAAAACCCCCGAGTGCAATTTTCAGTGCAAAGGCAGGAGCGGGCAGAAGCGCTGGCCTATGTAGGGCTCTGGCAAGTGCGGATGTGAATTCCTGATTAGTAACAGGGTTTGGGGAAGTGAGATTTACAGGACCAGAAATCTTGGATTCAAGTAGATGGCATGTAGCGCGAATGTGATCATGCAATGTAATCCAAGACCACCACTGATTGCCAGAACCGAGCTTTCCACCTAAACCGAAACGAAATAGCGGAAGCATTCTTCCGAGTGCTCCACCAGTTGGATCTAGAACAAGACCAGTGCGAATTTTTACCGTACGAACATCGCCAGCAAGGTCAGCGGCAGTTTCCCACTCACGACACACTGCTGCGAGGAAATCATCACCTGAACGGTCTGACTCAATAACTGCGCGATTGCCAGTCTCGCCGTAATATCCGATAGCACTTGCGGAGATAAATACTTGTGGCTTCACTTGAGCGACTGCATTTGCAATAGTTGTCGTTCCAAGAAGTCTGGAATTCAAAATCTCGGCTCGATACTTTGTAGTCCACCGATGGTCGCCTACGCCCGCGCCGGCAAGATGAATGACAGCATTTACTCCTTCAAGCGCATTTAAATCTACGGTTCCAGCAGTTGGATCCCAGCTAATTTCGTCCGGAGCTGAAGCCTTGCGTCGCACTAAGCGCTGGACGGTATGTCCCTCGCTCTTCAAGTGTCCGACGAGAGAACTACCAATCAAACCCGATGCGCCAGTGATTGCAATTCTCTGTGGAGGCAACATGAATTAGAGACCTAAATCTGACTCGAATTGACCTGCTTCAAGGCGGTCTTTCAAAGTGACCAAGAAGCGAGCCGCATCTGCGCCATCAACAATTCGGTGGTCGTAGGAAAGTGCGAGATAGACCATGGAACGGATCGCAATTGTTTCGCCACCATCTTCAGCCTTAACCACGACAGGCCGCTTAACAACTGCTCCGAGTCCAAGAATTGCAACCTGAGGTTGATTGATGATTGGTGTATCAAATAGAGCGCCACGGCTACCAGTGTTGGTAATTGTGAATGTTCCGCCACCTAATTCATCCGGTGTGATTTTATTTGTGCGCGTACGTTCTGCAACATCTGCAATCTTGCGAGCAAGACCGCCCATATTTAAATCACCCGCATCGCGAATAACTGGAACGAGTAGGCCTTTATCAGTATCCACTGCAATTCCAAGATGTTCTGCGCCGTGATAGGTAATTTGATCACCCGTTACCGACGAATTGAGCACTGGGTGCTGCTTCAACGCTTCGCAAACAGCAACTGAGAAGAAAGGCAAGAATGAAAGTTTTACACCTTCACGTGCTTCGAAGGAAGCTTTTGACTTGTCCCGAAGACGTGCAATGCGAGTTACATCAACTTCCACGACAGTCGTTAGCTGAGCACTTACGTGAAGTGACTCCAGCATTCTTTCTGCAATTACTTTACGAAGTCGTGACATTTGAACTGTTGTACCGCGTAGAGGTGAAACTGAAACTGGCGCAGCTTTTGCAACTGGCGCAGGAGCTGATGCCGAAGGCGCTGCAACAGGGGTGCGAACTACGGCCGCCAAAACATCTTCTTTGCGAATTCGTCCGCCAACGCCCGTGCCTTGAACCTTACTAAGATCAACGCCGTTCTCCGAAGCAAGCTTGCGCACGATTGGGGTCACATAAGCGTCAGTAGCTTGTGTGACAACTGGCGCAACTGGAGCAGGAGCAACTGGAGCAGGAGCAACTGGAGCAGGAGCAACTGGAGCAGGAGCAACTGGAGC
>CAIUFY010000155.1 GCA_903898555.1 uncultured Actinomycetes bacterium | reverse complement strand
CAGCACTTCCGCCAAATGAAACGCGAATACTGTTCTTTGCTGCAGAGAGAACGTAATTAACAAATGGGTCATCAATATCTGCGATGAACGTTGCGTTTGTTGTTGCAGCCATTTCCTTCCAACGATCTGCAACGCGCTTTACTTCATGCATGCGGTGCAATTGATCGCGAGTCAGATTCATAAGCAAGATCGCAGCGGGGTTTGTTGCTTTTGCGACCAATGGAAGGTGAAGTTCATCGACTTCAAGAACGGCGTATTCGGATTTTGTCATCAAGGCGCTTGCTACGCCGCGAGAAAGGTTAGAGCCAGTCTTGGACGTTGTGACTGTGCCTGCTGAAACCATAAAGCCAGCGAGCGCACGCGTTGTTGAGGTCTTTCCATTTGTTGCCGAAACCAGAATGACCTTGCGGTCCTTCGCTAGCTGAGAGATTGCGCTTGGGCAGAGGATCAGAAGAACGCGTCCAGAGATGGTCTCCCCAGATTTACCCAGGAGCGTGTGAGAGAGCCAACCGGCTAATCGCGCAATCGTTGTTGCGAAGGCAAGTTGAAGCGATTTCATTTATTCAGGAAATACCGCGTGAACTGCGATGTTTGGGGAAGGCTCATGAAGCGAGTATAAATCGAAAGGCGAGCTACTTCGTTACTTTGATAGTCACAATCCTCTTAATCTTGCCGATTGTGATTGTGTAAAGATAAGTGCCTGGGGTTGTGAACTTAAGTACAGGACTTAATACAGATCCCGCGACCTTCACTTTCGCTGATGACAAGGTATGCGTTCCTGTTGGGCCCTTCACAGTTTGAACCACGAGAGTTCCCGCGGCAACTTTGCCTAAGTTCAATTGAAGAGTCTTAGTTGTTGCAATCGCCAGCGTTGCGGATGCGGCAGTAACTACCTTCACAAGCGACGCTTTAGTCTTCCCAACCTGAATCGAGCTCACCGCCGCCTTTGTTGGTGTGGGTGTGGGTGTTGGCGTAGGTGTTGGTGTGATTTCTGGAGTTGGCGTTACTGCAGGAGTTGGCGTTTGAGCCACTACTGGATCAGGGGTTTTTGTAGGAGTTGGAGTTGGGGTTGGTGATACTTCAGGAGCGGGCGGTGCTGGAACATATCCACCACTGTTCACAACTGCAGCAGCGGCAACTACAACACTCACAGAATAGTTCTGAGTTGTTCCATCTTCAGCTGTTACAGTAAAAGTGATTGCACGAGTTGTTCCAGCAGAGATTGATCCGGTACCAGTGATGGTACCAACAGAAGCCTGCGCATTTGTAGGAGTTACAACTGCGACCAAGGCAACAGTCGTGTTATCTAGATTTAGTGTTCCTGAGTTTGTTACAGCATGACCGTTAATCGTAAATGTTGAGAGTGTCTTTACTGAAGAAAGCGTTCCCATATAGAAAGCAAGCGATTTAGATACGCCGTTATACATATCAATCATGTATGACTCGGCTTGTGATTTAGCTGTGGACCAATTCGTATCAAGATAAACGCTATTGAATGAAGTTGCCATTGCAGCGACACTGCCATCGGTCAATGCCCTAGCTTCTTCCCAAGCAATATACCTATCGAATCCGTAAGCAGCGATAAGGAATTCTGTAAACATAGATCCCGTCCAGTATTGCTGACTCAAATAACCAAGGTAAGCCACTTGACCCGCTGCAGCATAAACAGGAGTCGCCGTTAATTGAGCTTGAATAAAGTCGCCAGTCGGAGCTGTAGCGAATCCTGAAGTTGAAGATCCCAAAGTACTGTCCAAGATTCCTGCGTTACTTATGTTGGCTAGCGCCCCACCAAAATAGTTGGTAACTCCATCTCCTAAGGTAAAAGGTCCTTTGAAGCCGTTGCGCATATAAACCGAGTTGAAAATTTCGTGATTAACGACGAAGCGAACCTGATCATTAACTACGTTTAACGCGGGGTCATTCATAAGAATATAAATACTAGAAGCCCCTCCCGCCCCGGCAACCCTCAAAGACCCGTCCGATGTTGCAACCTGAGGAAGCATTGAATAGAGGACATTAGTTTGAACATTTGAAAGATCCGCTCGATTGCTGCTTGCGCAAGAATCAACAAAGTAATCTGACTGAGAGTATTGGCACCACAGAAGCTGAGATTCATTTGTATCCCCGAGGGCAAGGATTGCTGTTGATGAATCAATATAGGTCGATCCCCAGAAATTCATCCCGGTTCTAACTTCCTTCACAATTTCATTTTTAATTGCTGATGACATGTTTGGATCAGATACAAAATAGAGCCCATCGGTACGTACTGGCATCGTGTTGTACCTGTCGAGAATTTTTTGATAAGCGATTGCTCGAACGGATCCTGCCGTGAATGCAGAAGCAGGAATTATTTCAGCTCCTGTTGGGGCTAAGGGCGACACCGGAGGAATTCCTGCTGGGTACTGATTAAACGTTTGATAAACCGTCACAGGAATATCTAATGACATGCCTTGCACACCAAGGTCAAAGGAATCGGTTGAAGCTACGGTGATTGTTTCAGAGTAGACCAATGGATAACGAACAAATTGCGCCACACCGGAAGCATTTGTATGTCCCACCGCCGCACCAACAGTGATGGTTTCGTTTTCTAACAGAGATCCATTTGTACCAATTCCGTTCCCGCTATAAGCGGTTACAGTGATCGTCTCGTATGAACCTTGAAATGCTGAAACAGGAGTCAATTGATCTATTGCAGTATATGGATTTGAAATCTCTACTGAAACAGT
>CAIUFY010000154.1 GCA_903898555.1 uncultured Actinomycetes bacterium | reverse complement strand
TGCTGATCCATATCTGCCGATAGCTCGTGCATGCGATGGGGTTCGAAGCACGCATGCAATTGCCCAGGAATGCGGCCTCTCGCACGAAATAGTTCTTGAATTCATCGCCGAACTTCTTGGTCACAGTTACGTCGAGCTGAGAACAGAAGTGAGAGAGCAAAGTGGGCTTGATTTACTCAAGCTAAATTATATTCAACGAGTCACACCAGAGCTCGAGCTTTATTCCTGGAGAGCGGGAGTCTTCGACGGAGGAGCGCTAGAAATTGCCGAGCGCAAATCCTTTGTAATTGTGATTCTTGGAGAAAATAGATTGGCTCGTGCGCTTCTTGCAAATCTCCAAGCAAGCGGATTTAGCCAATCGCGAATTCTTCCTAGAGCGCTCAACCCAGCCAGACGTACTTCACCTAGGGATGTCTGCGGAATACTTCTTAAGAATTTGGATATCGGACGAAAACACATAGATATAAACGAAGAGATCATTAAGGGAGCTGCGCTAAATTACGGTAGCTCACAGAGTGAAATGGGCGTGGATCTTGCGATATCAACTGATTTTGCACCCCTTGAATTTATACAACGGTGGATGAGCGAGGGAATTGCACACCTTCAAATTTCCCAGCCAACATCTCACACACTTGAGATTGGTCCGGTAGTAATTCCAAATAATCCAATTACCCCCTGCTTGAATTGCGTCAGGCTCCATCGGCGTGATCATGTGCCGACATTTATAAACTTGGCAACTGGCTTTAGCGCGCACTCTCAAATGAGCCGCGAGCTGCCAACTTCATCTGCCTCCTTTGCGGCAGGCGTAATTACTTCTTACATATGCGAATTTGCTGCCGAAGGACTATCGTCGTTGACCGGCCATTCGCTTAATATCAATCTACTTAAACCACTTGAAGAGATTCGACATCACCATTGGGCACCTCACCCCGAATGTGGGTGCTTATCAAGCAACGCGTTCGCCCATGATTTCAGTGTTCAGGCGGGGGCGGCCAACGCCGCGCTTTTGCGAGATGACTCGGCCCTCATCAAATAACTGACCGCCCCAAACGCCGCAGGGTTCTTCGCGCGAAAGTGCACCTTCTAGGCAGGCAACCATCATCGGACATGCTGCGCAAGCTTGCTTTGCACGTGAAATGGTTTCTACATCTTCGGCAAAGAAGATTTCAGGATCAGCGTTGTGGCAAGGAAGGTTAAGTGAATCCAATTCACCTTGCAGCGATGTAACTTCGCGCAACCCAATCATTGATCCACTTCTAGAACTTTCTGAACTACTTTCCAAACTGCTATCAGCCCACCCCGGGACTAATAGCTCACTCAGGAGAACTCCCATTGTTCTCACTCCCTTTCTCGTTATGTTTCGGTTTCGTATCTATTTTTTGTTTTACCTGGAAAAGAAAAAGGACCGCCATCCGGTTGGATGAGCGGTCCTGGTGTGGACGTGTATCGGATTAGCCGATAGCCCCCCAGGTTCCGCTCTTCGCATACTTATGATTTGCGAAGGTAGCTGTAAACGCATAGGCGTTAGCTGCGGCTTGAGTTGTTGTGGCATGCCAGAAAGACGCAGGTGTAGCTGCGCCTGATTGTGAAACGTTAAAAGATGTAACCAACGTTGAATCCAACATTCGCTACTCCCTTCTCAATTTCTCTAATGCCTTCACGGCTCGTGCTGTGAAGTACCAAGGGTACGGGGCAAGGATTGGCCCGCGCAACCTAATTAATTTGGCCTAAATTGCGGCCAGGAATTGGCTTGGCTTGGCCACATAACTTAGATGAACCTGCTTCTTGGCCCGCGTGAGCCCTACATAAAAGAGGCGTCTTTCCTCTTCTACTTCTGCCGAACCGCGAATATTTGAGAGAGGAAGAGTTCCGTCGTTAACACCGACCAAAAAGACGTGATCCCATTCCAGACCTTTTGCCGCATGGAGCGTGGATAGCACTACTCCAGGCAAGGTTGGTGGATTGTTCTGCTCCGCACGGTCTTCTAGCTCTCGAAGGAATTGCCGCAAAGTTGTCGTCCCATTTGCTCGAAGCTCCAACCCAAGGTTTAGAAACGCGTATACGTAGTCTGCTTTTCCAAATGGCGTCAGAACCGATTCAAGATCTCGATACCAATCATCAGATGGCAAGACTGAAGCCTGTCGAATTACCTTCATCGCATCTCGAACATCCACTCGCTCAAAGAATCGATCGGCGCCTTTAACCTGCGAAGGAATTGCTCGTTTGGCCAATTCATTTTCGAAAATATCAAGTTGTGAGTTCGTTCGCGCCAGGATTGCGATTTCAAGATTTTCATCTTCATATCGAAGTTGTCCTAGATACTCGACAACAGCGCGAGCCTCATCGAAAGTTGTTTTGTACTCATTCAGGGTAAATGGCTCACCCGGTTCATTCATGGAAACTAACTCCTGATGATTTATATCGTGGTTCTCTCCTGCTTGCCTCAAAACCTTATTTGCAGCTCGAATGATTTCAGGCGTAGATCGGTAGCCGCGACTGAGGCGAATAACTTTTGCTTGCGGAAAGCGTTTTGTGAATGAAAGTAGAAAAGTTGAGGATGCTCCCGCAAATGAATAAATTGTTTGAGCCGAGTCTCCGACGACGCAAATCTCTTCTCGATTTCCTAGCCACAAATTAAGTAACCGCTGTTGGAGTGGAGAAACGTCTTGATACTCATCAACAGTGAAATATCGATACTGGTCTCTGACGCGTTCGCGAACTGCGCGATCTTCTTCCATCATGCCGACAGTTAAGAGAAGCACATCTTCAAAATCTATGACGCGTTCCTGTTTCTTAGTAGCTTCGTATTGTTCATAAACTTTTGCAATCTCAAAGAGATTTTCCTTGTTGCTCTTACCATTTGGCATCATGAGCGTCCTTGACGCTGCCGTTGCTTCATCAACATAGAAATGTGGGGCAATCTCCATTGATTTCGCCCACTCAATTTCAGAGGAAATATCGCGAAGTGTCTGTGCTCCTTGAGTTAAATATGTGTCTGTGGCATTGATGGAGGCAGCCAAGAGCGGTGCTTTTGTAGTTAAAAGACGCGGAAATTGGCCCCCAAGTGAATGCGGCCAAAAAAACATTAACTGCCGAAGCGCCGCCGAGTGGAAAGTTCTTGCCGATGCATTTGGAACGCCGAGCTGTCGCAAACGTGCTCGCATCTCCCCCGCCGCTCGCGCGGTAAAAGTGAGCGCTAGAGTCTTAGATGGATCTGCAACGCCAGATGCAACTGCATATGCGATGCGATGCGTAATAACGCGAGTCTTACCCGTTCCTGCTCCAGCGATTACACAAACAGGTCCACGAATTGCAGTAACAGCTTCGCGCTGTTCGGCATCTAGGCCTTCCAATATTTGTTCAGGATTTAGCGCCATGCAATTATCGCCAACTCTCAGGACTATCCAAACGTGGTCGCTCTAGACCATCGGCCATGTACCAAGCATCAATCATTGCTCTAGCAACTGAAAGTGGTGGTGGAAGAAGGAGTGTTCCTGATTTTAATTCCGCGACAATCGAATCTCGATCAAGCCACTTAATATCAACTATCTCTTCCCCATCTGGCTTAGCGTTTTCAGGGTCGTCAATAATTGCGCTAAAGGCAATCATCAACGATGCAGGAAAGGGCCAAGGCTGCGAACCTACGTACTCTATGGAATGAACAGTGACGTTTGCTTCCTCTTTTACTTCACGCACTACCGCAGCTTCAAATGCTTCACCTGGCTCAACAAATCCAGCAAAAGTTGAGAAACGATGTTCCGGCCAAACTTCTTGCCTTCCAAGCAGAATCCGATCGTGCCTATCTCGAGTTAAAACAATTATTGCTGGGTCAGTTCGTGGGTAATGTTCAATATCGCAACTTTGACACTTTCGAACGGCGCCGCCAAGTGAGGATTGCGTATCTGCCCCACACATCGAACATTTTGGATGACGTTTATGCCAAAGTGCTAGGGATTGTCCGTGGACAGCGATGCCAATTTGTAAATCGTTTAAATTCGCTTCTCGCAGAAGGTGATAATTTTCCTCTGGAGCGAGGTGAACCTCCGAGTGAAAAAGAAAATAAGGAGTACCAGCATCATCAATACCTAAGAAATAACGTTCTCCGCCAGCAAGCTCTTGTGGTGAGAGAAAAATTAAACCCTTCTCATCTGAAAGGAACTTCTCACCGTTGAAATGAGCAATCTTCGCTTTAGCCCACAGCGACTCCAGCTGTCCTTTGTCGCTTCTCATGTGAGCCGCTCTATCAAGTCCGCTCTTGGCGAGCGGCAAATTAAGCGGAAAATTCATTGGAGCGACCATGAGGCGACCCTACTAGACCCGGCTACGCTCATTCCATGAAGCTCATCTCTTGGAACGCGCTCCACGGGATGGCCATACCTCCCGTTCAGGAAAGTGGCGCAGAGCAGGCTTTGCTCCGCCTCGAGCTGGCAGTTAAGAAGCTAGATGTGGACCTTCTTGGACTTCAGGAAATAGATCACAAGCAAAGTCGCTCCTTTCATATACATCACGTTCAAGAAGTCGCCCGCTCCATGGAGAGTAAATATTGGGCATTTGCGCCGACAGTGATTGGAACTCCTGGAGAAAAATGGCATGCGGTCAACAAGGAAGAATCCAAAATAATTTCGCCCAATAAAGGTTCTCTAAGTGAAACCGCTTACGGAATCGGGCTAGTTTCTCGTGTGCCTGTAATGCAGTGGCACCGAATTGAACTTGGTCGTTCACGCATTGGACTTCCTTTAGCCGTACCCAGCAAGCGCGGTGTAGGACTTGCATACGTTAGAGATGAACCTCGCATCGCACTTGTTGCAGAGTTAGAAAATGGTTTTACTGTTGCAGTCACACATCTATCGTTTGTTCCAATCCTAAATTTTCTCCAATTAAGAAAATTGCAACGAGAGCTTTCAAAGTTTCCCGGAATTCCGTTGGTTATTGGAGATCTAAATTTGCCTTGGGGCCTCCCCGAAAGAACCGGTTGGAAATCTCTCGCAAATAAACTCACCTATCCAGCATGGTCGCCAAAAATCCAATTTGATTACCTTCTTCTTCGAAAAAAGGATCTTTCAAGAGTCACCATCAAACCTTTGGCTATCAAGGAACTTGGCGTTAGCGATCATCTACCCATTGGAGTCGAAATTACTGAAGTGAAACCGAAGTAATTAGCGCTTTAATGCCTTCTTCATCAAGTAAGTCGGAAGGGCGAATTGTTTGATTCGCCGGAATGTAATGAAATGCTGCGCTAATATTTTCCAACGGGATTTCATGAAGCTTTGAATACGCAAGGCGATACATTGCAAGTTGAATTGCAGCCTCAGAAAGTTCTTCCCCATCCTTTACCCGGCCAGTCTTCCAATCCACAACTTCGTAATGGCTTTCATCAATGCGATATATGGCATCGATACGTCCCCGCAGCAGAATTCCCTCGATGACAGTCTCAAATCCTTCTTCGACGCTAAATGGTTGACGTGAACCCCACTCGCTAGAGAGCCATTGATCTTGCAATTTCTTAAGCGCTGCAGGGCTTTTCGCTTCATTCATGAGTTCAACTTCAAGGAATTCTTCGTTCCCAAAGATGTCATCGTCAAAGAGAACGCTTGATTCAAAATGACGCTCAATCCATGTGTGAAATTGCGTTCCTTGGCGAGCAACATGAGGTGTGTGAGATGGCATAGGCCGGCGGATATTAAGAGCGAGATCAGCAGGGCTTGATTTCAACTTTATAAGAGTTGAGACGGAGAGGCGCGAAGGCAAATAGACCTCGGTAACAGCGGAGTATCGACGTCTTTCAAGAATCAGTGCAGTTGCATCTTGGAGCAATGCGCTTTGCTCAGGTGTTGTCGCGATTAGAGCCTCATACGATGCATCTTGCGCGGACTTCACCCGGTCTGCTGCTGTACGAATTACTACTTGGCGTTTAGGCGTTAGCGGCCATACTGCACTCTTCTTATTAATGCTGTTTGGATTCTCAATAATCTCATCATCAATATCGCAAACAACTCTCTCTGGATAACGAGCGGCAACAAACTCTTTCATCCATGTGTAGATTTCACTTTCGGCGTTAGCAGTTTTTCCATCACCATACATTGCGCTCGTTCCAAGGAGATGGGACTTGGCTCGCGTGAATGCAACATAAGCAAGTCGTAACTCTTCCTCGCGCTTCTTCTTTTTCCAGCGAGCTTCAAATTCCCTTAATTCTTTGCCAGTTGAGGAAAACTTCATGTCGCTTGGGAATCTGAAATCCTCCACATCCATTGTGTCCTTTCGAAGTTCCAATTGAATGGAGCCTGAACTCTTCAACCAACTGTCAGATCCACGCCCCGAATTAGGAAAGTTCTTTTCGTTAAGGCCTGGGACTGCTACGGCATCCCACTCGGCGCCTTTTGAAGTGTGGATTGTTAATATCTGAATGGCTTCATTTGAAACTGTAACTGTTGCAGGCTTGAGGCCACCCTCTTGGGTTTCGGTAACCTCCAGCCAACGCAAGAACGAGGAAAGCGTTCCGCCACTTCTTTGGAAAGAAGCTGCCTCGTCAAGAAATGAGTCGATGTGCCGTCTTCCAGTTTGCCAACCATCTCGCACAAGAAGTTCGGTATCCAACCTCAGGAACCGTTCAACTTCGGTAATGATGTCAGTGAGAGAACCACCAAGTGAGCGCCTTAAACCAGCCAATTCCACCGAGAATTCCTTCAATCTCTTCAATCCCTCGGCCGTAAAATAAGTACGCTGAGCTTTATCAATCTGATCTAGCGCTTCAATAATGGAGCCAACAGGTAAATCGTCGGCCTCCATCACTTCTACATTTCCATTTTCAAGGGCGTACTCCAAAGTTCTTCCACGAGAATCATGACCCTCTTTTGCCAGGTCCCGCGCAAAGCGACCAATTCCAGCTAAGTCTTTTGGTCCCAACGCTACGCGTGGGCCTACGAGCAATCGAGCAAGTGCTGTTCCGTGATCCGGAAAGGTAATTGAGCGCAGGACTGCAATGATGTCGGCAACTTCAGGGACGTGAATCAATCCACCAAGTCCAACAACCTCCGTTGGAAGCCCGCGATCGCGAAGGGCGTTTTCAATTTCGCTGATGTAACTCTTTGTTCGTACAAGAACCGCGCAGGTTGGTCGATTTTCAGGTGGATAGGACTTGCCTTGCTCATCCATCCACAGATTTTCAAAGAAATCTGCGATCCCTTCGGCTTCATCTTGACGCGTGACATACCTTCCAGCAAATACTTTTCCGTCGCCTGCACCCGGGCGAAGTGAAAGTTTTTTCACTCGCGATCTAGCCTCGTTGCCTTTTGACTCATTAATAGCGGCAGCATGTTGATCAATAATAAGATTTGCGAAATCCAAAACTTCTAAGTCATTGCGCCATGTTGTGAGCAAGTTAAATTCAATTGAACCTGTGCCGCTTGTTGCAAATCTTTTTCCAAAGTCCTCAAGAGTTTGCGCAGCGGCACCGCGCCATCCGTAGATAGATTGATGCGGGTCTCCAACAGCCGTAACTGAGTGCCCCGTATTTCCAAAGAGATTAGAGAGGAATCGAACTTGGCTAAAGGAGGTGTCTTGATATTCATCGAGCAAAACAACTTTGTAACGTGCTGATTCACGAACAGACATTTCTTTAACTTCTTCAGATAACCTTGCAGCAAGCGCCATGTGATCATCAAAAGTTAGAGAGCCATTGGCTTTTCGATACTCATCAGAGTCGCGAACCATGCGAAGAATGGTGATTCGCTCTTTAAGAACGGTTATTGCCTCCCGAACCTCTTTATTGGAACGCCCCAAAATAGATTCGAATTCTGCCAATTTCTCTCGATCGAGAGCCTCAACTTCTTCAATAGTCAGGTTATGTTCGGCAATCTGCGACGAAAGCGACATGACATTTTCTACAATTGTTTTAGGCGAATGGGTGATTGGAAATTCGACATCACCTTCGCGCGTAACAATATTGTGCGTCAATTGCCATGCTGCGGCTTCACCAATTGGTTCCACGGAAGAATCTATTCCGAGCAAGATGCCATACTCGTTCAGGGCTCGGCCCGCATATGAGTGGTAAGTGGAAACTTCTACTGCAATATCTGGAATTTCACCTGTCTCGGCGTTATTTGGAAGCAAGCCTACTTTGCGCAATTGACGTAAGCGCTTACGAATGCGTTGTGAAAGCTCTCCCGCCGCTTTGCGAGTAAAGGTAAGTCCAAGAATTTCGTTAGGTGCGACTACGCCGTTTGCAACTAACCACAGAACGCGTTGGCTCATAGTTTCAGTCTTGCCCGAACCAGCACCAGCGATAATAACCGCAGGACCCCAATGTTTTGACTCAATAATTGCGCGTTGCTCTTCTGTCGGGAGAATCAATTTTCCGCTCAACGAACCAAGCGCTTCTGCGATCTGTGTAGAAGTAATCTCTTTGCGAAGTTCAATCTTGCCGTCAAGGATGCGAGCGTTAGAAGTCATTATTCAATCACGCTCCTTCCATTAGCCTGCAAGGGACAAATTAATTTGACCGCGCATGTGCGGCAATTTTTATTGAGCGTCGCAGTAAATTCATTTGAACCCATACCTTCTGCTGCGCTTTCAATTTGAGCGGAAATGATTTCGCGCTCGACCGTTGGTTGGATGCGAAGTGCTGCATCGCCCCTATCTCCACCTACAAAGAGGAGTTCTGCTCCACCGGATTTAGTTATTGGTGAAACTGAGGTGAATCCACCCTCCATTATTGCCAGCTGATATGCGGCAAGTTGTTTGTGTTCCAGCGCATCCTTCTTTGTGGTCGCACTTGCACCTGTCTTAAGATCCACCACGTGAAGAGCGCTTCCATCGCTTTCTAGACGATCAACGCTTCCACTGACGATTGCTCGGCCAACTTCAATTTTGAATGGGGCTTCTACGGCGAGAATTTCACGCTCGTTATCTCGATGCCAATCAAAGAATCGCTCTAACATCGCGCGGGCTTCACCTAGTTGCGCATCTTTAAACCAACCCACGTTTTGATCCACAATTGACCATGATTGGGTTAATTTTTCAACAGCTCCATCAAGAGTTAGCGTCGAATCTTCCGCTGCCATTCGCGCCAGCGCGTGAATAGCCGTTCCGAGCAACTGTGCTGTCGAATCTCCATCACGTGCTCCATTCTTCTCTAGAAACCATTTCAGGCCACAATCTTCAAAACTTTGTAGCCCACTTGGGGAGACATAAACAGATTCTTCTGCGGGAACGACCAATGCGTCACTGCTGAGAGCTCTTGCCCCGAGCCAAGTTTCTGGGTTTGCAGCTGAGAAACCTTCAGACGAAAGACTTTTCAGAAGTTTTGTTGCGAACTCCTTCCCAGCTTCATCGCTACTCTCCAACGTTCTACGAAGTTCTGAAATAAGGGCTTGTGAAGTTAATGAGCGTTCAGATTTTGCATGATCTCCCTCGTCCGCAGAGATTCCGTAGAGCTCTTCAAAAATCTCATCAAAAAAACGAGATGGCTGCAGATCTTCGGCTTGAACGGCAGTTACAAGCAATCGTGACTTTGCCCTAGTGCGAGCAACGTTAAAGAGGCGGCGCTCATCTTTAATAAGTCCGTACGATGTACTTGCAGCAATTTCAGATGGAGAACGTAGACCTGTGCGTTCGGCTTCAACCAACCGCTCACTTCCCAAGAGTGACCCGCGTTCTTTGAGATTTGGCCATGCTCCCTCTTGAACTCCAGCTAGTGCAACAAAGTCCCACTCCAAACCTTTGGCCGAATGCACTGTCAGCAGCGAAACTACATTCTCTCTTTGTGCTTTGGAAAAGATTGCATCGCTAAGAATTCGTTCTTCAAATAGTTGATCGATGAATGTTGTTGCTCGTGCTCCTGGGGCGCGTTCGGCAAAACGTCTTGCAGATTCAAATAGCTGAATGACAGAGTCAATATCCCGATCTGCAAGTGCTCCTTTGTTGCCACCGTTAAGGGCTCTCTCGCGCCACAAAGTGGAAATCTTCGCTCCGTTGTAATCCATCGAACTATCCCAAATGGCCCATAAAACATCGCTGACATCTCCCCGCGAAGCTTTACGTGCTGCAGCTAGTAGATCTCGCAAACGCGCAAAGACTCGAAATTCGGAATCGATGGAAATTGTCGGATCTTCTATTAATTCCAAGGCCATCTCAGTTGTCGTTTTGGAACTTCCATCGATGCGCTCTTTCGCCAATTTCACTCGTATTTGGCGAAGTTCTAGTGCGTCAGCTCCGCAGAACTCTGAGAGTAAAACCGACTCAATTCGTTCCCAATTTCCAGAAGTTAAAAGGTGAGGGCGAAGAGCGAAGTTGGCAATATCCAAAATTGGTCGAACTGCAGGATTATCTGCAAGTGCAAGTGCGCCGGCATCAACGTTTAATGGAATTCCGTTCTGGGCAAAGGCTCGCTGAAGGGCTGAAACTTGTAAGCCCGGATTGCGAACAAGGACAGCCATTTTCGACCACGGCAAACCATCGTGCAAATAGGCGCGTTTCAATTCATGAGCAATGTAATGTGCAGCTTCTGCATGGCTCGCAAGTTTTACTGCATCTTCAATACGGTCACTTTGAATGCGATGTTGGAAATCGAGATCAATCTGAACTTTTGTCTTCTCTCGGATATATCGATCTACGCTATCTGGATCTGCGCCTCGAAAACGACCAACGGCTGAAGAAGAATCAACAAATAAAACCGTATCTTCCGGAGCAATGAGGGCGAGCAATTCCCGCTGGCTCTTATCACTTTCTTGAAATTCATCTACGAGAATTGTCGAAAACATTGAGCGATACTTTTTTAGAAGTTCTGGCGATGACTTCAAGCGATAAATTGCCTCAACGATAATGGCCGAGGGATCGATGCGAATTACTGTTTCACCAACGCTCATGCTTCGCAAATTCATTACATCGGCATACGATGCCCAAAAATCGGCCGCACCGCTCCAATAAGGCTCATTCATTTCGTGCGCTAAGCGGTTCAAATCTTCTGGCGTTAAACCTAACTCCGTCCCGCGAAGAATTAGGTCGCGCACTTCTCGAACAAAACCTTTTGTGCTTTTTGCTAAGGCTAAATCAACATGCCATTGCGACTTATCAAATCCACTCTCAAGCATCTCGCTTATAAATGCATCTTGCTCCGCGCCCGATACGAGGATGTACATGGGATCTTCCGGAGAAAGTTTTTCATTCAGGATAGAGAATGCCAGCGAGTGAAAGGTTCGAGCCAAAGGATTCGTCGCTGTGCTCTTCGCTCCAATTGCTATCTGGTCACGAATGATCGATGCGCTCTCGCGGCCATAAGTAATAATTAAAAGGGAATTTGGATCCTGGCCGGCTTGCATCCGAGACAAAGCTGCGCGGACCAACGTTGAGGTCTTTCCAGTTCCAGCTTTTCCAAAAACACCAAGTGAGCCTCTGAATTTAACGACTTCCTCTTGCGCGGTATCTGCAGCAAGAGTGGGCACGATAAGCGCTCGGCGAACGAGTTTCAGATTTGCGGCCACGGGACTATCTAACCCAAAGAGACTGACAATGTGGCGCTAAAAAGTCGAAAGTCCCGATTACTACGCTAAATGTGTCGGCGGATGGAATCTTCCACCCAAGCCTCCCAACTGGGAGGCAAGACGCAATTGCGCGTGTAATCGGGACTTAAGGGTGACTAATTAATTAGCCGTGAGGTTAGATTTCTTTGCGCGGGCAGTCGCACGTGCGCGCTCGTTTCCGTCAAGGGTGACCTTGCGGATACGGACAACTGCAGGAGTAACTTCAACGCACTCGTCTTCACGACAGAATTCCAACGCACCTTCCATGTTGAGCTTCTTAGGCGGAATCAAACGCTCTGATTCATCAGTTCCTGAAGCACGCATGTTGGTGAGCTTCTTTTCACGAACACAGTTAACGTCCATATCTTCAGAACGTGAGTTTTCGCCGATAACCATGCCCTCGTAAACCTCATCGCCTGGCTCAACGAAGATGCTTCCGCGATCTTGTGTGCCATACAGAGCGTAAGAAGTAACAGTTCCCATACGGTCTGAAACAAGTGATCCAGTTCCGCGGGTACGGATATCGCCGTGCCAAGCTTCATAACCATCAAAGACGTGGTGCAGGAGACCAGTTCCACGAGTTTCTGTTAGGAATTCAGTACGGAAACCGATAAGTCCGCGTGAAGGTACGCGGTAATCAAGGCGAATCCAACCAGTGCCATGGTTAACCATTTGCTCCATGCGGCCCTTGCGAAGTGCCATCAATTGAGTAAGAACGCCGAGGAATTCTTCGGGCGCATCAATAGATAGACGCTCCATTGGCTCGTGAACCTTGCCATCAACTTTCTTCAAAACTACTTGTGGCTTTCCAACGGTAAGTTCAAAACCTTCGCGCTTCATGATTTCAACGAGAACAGCAAGCTGTAGCTCGCCTCTTCCTTGAACTTCCCATGTATCTGGGCGCTCAGTGTTGAGAACACGAAGTGAAACGTTACCAACAAGCTCTGCATCAAGGCGGCCCTTAACTTGGCGAGCAGTGAGCTTTGTTCCGCTCTTGCCGGCAAGTGGTGAAGTGTTGATACCGATTGTCATCGAAATTGAAGGCTCATCCACTGTAATCAATGGAAGTGCAACTGGGTTTTCGATATCTGCAAGAGTTTCGCCCAATGTAATGGTTTCGATACCCGCAACAGCAATGATGTCACCGGGATGCGCCTCGAGTGCAGGTACGCGCTCAAGTGCTTCAGTGATCAATAGTTCTGAGATTTTTACTCGCTCAGTCGTTCCATCAGTCTTCATCCAAACAACTTGCTGACCCTTGCGAATAACACCTTCACGAACGCGGCATAGCGCAAGGCGACCAAGGAATGGAGATGAGTCAAGGTTTGTAACGTGAGCTTGTAGAGGTGCGCCTTCATGATATTCAGGTGCAGGAATTGCAGAGAAGATTGTGTCGAACAAAACGTCGAGGTTCTCTTCTTCTGGCATTCCACCATCAGCAGGACGCGTCAATGATGCGCGACCAGCCTTCGCTGATGCATACACAACTGGGAATTCAATCTGCTGCTCATTTGCATCAAGATCCAAGAACAATTCGTATGCCTCATCGACAACTTCTGCGATTCGTGAATCGGGGCGATCTACTTTGTTAATAACCAAAATAACTGGAAGGTTCTTTTGAAGAGCCTTGCGCAAAACGAAACGTGTTTGCGGCAGTGGGCCTTCTGAAGCATCGACGAGCAAGATAACGCCATCAACCATTTCAAGTCCGCGCTCAACTTCGCCACCGAAGTCGGCGTGGCCTGGTGTATCGATAATGTTTACGATGGTGTTTCCGCGTTTAACTGCGGTGTTCTTGGCAAGGATGGTAATTCCCTTTTCGCGCTCAAGATCCATTGAATCCATCATGCGGTCTTGTCCTTCTGTCTGCTTCTTGTGAGCAGCAAAGGCACCTGATTGCCACAACATTGCGTCAACAAGTGTGGTCTTGCCATGGTCAACGTGGGCAATGATCGCAACGTTACGAAGATCTTCGCGTTTCTTTACAGGCAGGTCTTTAAGGTGTGGTTGCTTTTTCATTTATATCCTCGTTTGTTTAGACGTTGAATCGGAATTCAACGACATCTCCATCTTGCATTACATAATCTTTACCTTCCATACGCACTTTTCCGTGCGCACGTGCTTCTGCCATCGACCCTGCAGCGATTAAATCGTTGAAGGAAACAACTTCTGCCTTGATAAAACCTTTTTGGAAATCGGTGTGAATTACACCCGCAGCCATAGGAGCGGTATCACCTTTGTGAATCGTCCACGCACGCGTTTCTTTCGGACCAGCAGTTAGATATGTCTGAAGTCCCAAAGTGTCGAAGCCAACTCGCGCCAATGTTGTTAGCCCCGGCTCTGTTAGTCCAATAGCTTCCAACAATTCCATCGCATCAGCGTCATCAAGTTCAGAAAGTTCAGCTTCTGTCTTCGCATCCAAGAAAATTGCTTCTGACGGAGCGACCATCGCTTGCAACTTCGTGCGAAGCGCTTCATCGCCAAGTTCCTGAGCGTCTACATTAAAAACGTACAAGAAAGGCTTTGTAGTCATCAACTGAAGTTCAGCAATAAGTGCTAAGTCGATCTTTGAACCGTAAAGGAGTTTTCCTTCATTCAAAATTAATTGTGCCTTTTTAACTTCTTCAAGGACTCCGGCCTTCTCTTTCTGAATGCGAGCTTCCTTTTCAAGGCGAGGAATTGCTTTCTCGATTGTTTGAAGGTCAGCGAGCGCAAGTTCAGTATTAATAACTTCAATATCCGATGCAGGGTCAACAAAATCTGCAGTGCGTTCACCCTCGCGAGTAACGTTTTCATCGGTAAAGACGCGAATGACCTGACAGATTGCATCTGTCTCTCGGATGTTGGCAAGGAATTTGTTTCCAAGTCCGGCACCTTCAGAGGCGCCTTTTACGATTCCGGCGATGTCGACGAATGAAACTACTGCCGGAAGGAGCTTTTCAGATCCAAAGACTGTTGCCAGCTTGGCCAAGCGCTCATCTGGGACCCCAACAACGCCGACGTTCGGCTCGATGGTGGCGAAGGGATAGTTGGCAGCTAGGACATTGTTCTTGGTGAGGGCATTAAATAGGGTCGACTTACCCACGTTTGGCAGTCCGACGATTCCAATTGAGAGGCTCACAGGGGGTTAAGGATACGGGGCTTTGTCGGTGCTTCCTGCCACGATACGTCTATGAGCATCCTTTCAGTCGTGATTTCCGCCTTATTGGGCCTGGTTATAGGCGGGGCGTTGGCCTCTCTTTACGCTCGAGGCCGCTCAGCAAAACTTTTATCTGAGAATTCTGCTGAAATTGCAAAAAACAAGGTTCTTACAGAGCAACTCGATGCTTTGCGCAAAGAAGAGAGCGAGAAGGTCCGCTTGGATCAATCACTTCAAGCAGTAACTCAGACAATCAATATTCTCTCTAAGCAATCGCAAGAAGCTGAACTTAAGCGCGTTGAAGCCGAGTCAGTAATGCGGACTCAGATTGAGAATATGCGAACAGGAAACGAGACGCTTCTTCGCGAAACAACTCGCCTTGCTGGTGCACTTTCTAATTCGCAGACTCGTGGAAAGTTTGGCGAGACCCAACTCGAAATGATTCTTGAAAATTCAGGCCTTATCGAGGGTGTGCACTTTTTCAAACAAGATTATCGTTCAAAAGATGCCGCTATTTCTAAACCCGATATTCGTATTGCGATACCAGGTGGTTCTGAAATCTTCATCGACTCCAAGTTTCCATTCGATCGCTTTCTTGAAGCTATTGGAGAGAGTGATCCGCTTAGCCGACATTCCCTCATGGAACTTCACGCCAAAGATTTAATGGGACACGTTAATTCACTGGCTAAGCGTGGATACCAAGAGAGTTCCAACTCTCCAGACTACGTCGTCCTCTTTGCTCCGTTTGAATCTATTCTTTCCGAAGCGCTTGAAGTTGATCCTCAGATTCTTCATAAATCCTTTGAAAAAGGAATTACCATCGCAACCCCAACGACGATGATGGCCCTCCTGCGCACCGTTGCCTACGTTTTTAATCAATCTGAGATGGCTCATAACGCAACAGCGATTACCGAGTTGGCTGGATTACTTCTTAAGCGCATTGGCGTTGTTCACAACAAAATTGCAGCGCTTGGAAAATCTATAAAAACCTCTGAGCGAGCATTTAATGATTTGGTTCAAAGTGCCGAAGAAAATATGTTGCGACCTGCTCGCAAAATGCTCTCCTTGGGAGTTCCCGCGACCAATAAGCTCAAAACCAATGAGCAACTTGATGATGAGATTCGTGAAATCAAGCCAAAACTGGCGATAGTCAATGGCGAGCTCTTTGATGATGAAGATATTGATTTAGACGAGAGTGATGGAGATATAGAATGAGCGCCGTGAGCGAGCTAAAGATTTCCAATCCAATCAAAGGCCCAGGCCTTAAAGCACCGGGCGTGGTCATCCTGCAATTTCTTCTCATACTTCTCTTTGAAACTTTGGAGTATGCCTTTACTAAGGTTGGAATTTTTACTGGGATTGCAATTTTAGTTGCCTTCGCTGGTGGGTTATATCTCGGAAGAAGAGGCACTGCATTTACCGCTGTTGTAACTCCCCCACTCGCATTTCTTTTTTCAACACTTATTCTCATTGCAAGTATCGGCGGCGCAGGGCTAAGTATTTCCCACGTGGGCTTAGATCTCGTATCGATGCTTGGCGCAGCGGCACCATTCTTAGTAATTGGAGCAGCGATAAGTTGGATTTACTATCTGCTTAAAGGACGCAAGAAGTAGTTTTAGAGCTTTCCAGCTTCTTTCAAATCTTTGCGTAGCTCTTGTGGCATTGCAAAAGTAAGGCTTTCTTCGATTGCCGTCACTGTTTGCACATCATCGAATCCTCGAGCTGCAAGCCAATCTAGAAGATCATCAACTAAATTTTCAGGAACTGAAGCGCCACTAGATACACCAATTGTTTCAACGCCGTTGAGCCATTCTTCGTGAACTTCGGATGCAAAATCGACAAGATAGGCGGACTTTGCGCCGTACTCTTTTGAAACTTCGACAAGTCGAACTGAATTTGATGAGTTAGTAGAGCCGACGACAAGAACGAGATCAGCTTGTGGCGCAATCTGCTTAATTGCTTGCTGTCTATTCTGAGTTGCATAACAAATGTCATCACTTGGAGGATCCTGCAGAAGCGGAAACTTCTGCTTAAGCGAAGCAACAGTTGCCAGAGTCTCATCAACGCTCAATGTGGTTTGCGAAAGCCAGATAACCTTCTTTTCATCACGAACGGTTGCATTTTTAATATCTTCAATTCCATCAATTAATTGAACGTGATCCGGGGCTTCACCGGCCGTTCCCTCAACTTCTTCGTGGCCTTCATGACCAATAAGCAAAATGTCGTAATCTTCGCGAGCAAATCGCTTCGCCTCGTGGTGAACTTTGGTCACCAGCGGGCAAGTGGCATCAATAGTTCTCAAATTGCGCTTAGCTGATGCTTCGTGAACGGTCGGGGCAACGCCATGGGCAGAAAAAACTACGGTTGCACCTTCAGGGACTTCATCGACTTCTTCAACGAAAATCGCACCTTTTGATTCAAGGGTTGCGACCACGTGCTTGTTATGAACAATCTGCTTACGCACATAAACGGGAGCACCGTAGAGATCTAGCGCCTTTTGAACGGCAATCACTGCTCTATCGACCCCAGCACAATATCCGCGTGGTGCGGCAAGAAGAACTCGTTTAGCCATGCCCCGATACTAATAGAGTTGGCGAGTGCCCGAGACATCCGCCGAAAAGCCCCTTTCCGTACGCGTTATTTCTGAGGCAATTGGCGATTACCTCAGCAAGCTAGGGGCGGTCTGGATTGAGGGCGAACTTTCCGAAGTCACAGTGCGGCCCGGAGCCCCAATGGTCTTTATGCGACTTCGAGATACAAGCGCCGACATGAGTCTTTCCATAATGTGTCATCGATCGGTACTCGAGGCAGTGCAACCCCTTCCACAAAATGCGCGAGTTGTGATGCACTCCAAAGTCTCTTGGTATGCAAAAAATGGTTCGCTCTCGATGTCGGTAAAAGAAATTCGACAAGTTGGAGTTGGAGAACTTCTTGCAAGGCTTGAGCTCCTGAAGTCGACTTTGGCGGCCGAAGGACTCTTCGACTTGGATCGAAAAAAGGAACTTCCTTTTCTTCCAAAAAAAGTTGGTCTTATTTGCGGTCGCAACAGTGATGCCGAAAAAGATGTAATTGAAAATGCCAAAAGGCGCTGGCCCTCAGTTCAATTTGAACTTCGTGAAGTTGCTGTTCAGGGGTCGGCTGCGGTCGTTGAAGTTTCAGAAGCTCTGCTGGAGCTAGATGCCAATCCTGACGTTGATGTCATCATTATTACTCGCGGAGGCGGTTCCTTCGAAGACCTACTCCCCTTCAGCGACGAAACACTCATTCGACTTGTAGCCGATGCAAAGACACCAATCGTGAGTGCAATCGGACATGAAAAAGATTCTCCCCTCCTTGATCTGGTCGCCGATTACCGTGCCTCAACCCCGACAGATGCGGGAAAAAGAGTTGTGCCAGATGTGCAGGAGGAGTTGTCAAAGATTCGCGATCTCCAGCACAGAGCGGCAAGGCATGTAACAAATTTCATAGAATTTGAGTTACACAGGTTAGAAAATTTTCGAAGTCGCCCTATCTTTAAAGATCCACTCTCCATGGTGGTACTCCGCCAGGAGGCGCTTGGCGCCCTTCGAGCTCGATCAAATCGAAGCACGGAGAACAGAATAAATTTGGCACAAGAAGAACTCACCAATCTTCGAGGCCAAGTGCGCACCCTCTCCCCTCAAGCAACATTGGATAGAGGATATGCAGTTGTTCTGACTCAAGATGGAAATATCGTGAGAGAGGCATCAACTCTTACGGTTGGCCAAAAAATTGCGATTCGGGTTGCGAAAGGTGTGGTCGCCGCCACAACTGATGGAATCAAGGAACAGGAGTAGATTAAAGAAATGACCGAGAAGAAAATTTCTTATGAAGCAGCTCGAGACGAACTGGCTGCCCTTGTTTCTCAATTAGAAAGTGGACAAGCTTCACTTGAAGATTCACTCGCACTTTGGGAGCGCGGAGAAGTTCTCGCCAAAATCTGTCAGGAGTGGCTTGATGGTGCAAAAGCAAAATTAGATGCGGTGAAAAACGATGCCTGAGTTTCATTACAGCGATCTTCTTCCCCTCGGAGAAGATAAAACTGAGTACCGTCTTGTATCAAGTGAAGGTGTCTCAACTTTCACAGCCGAAGGAATCGAATTCCTAAAAGTCGCGCCTGAGGCTCTTGAACGCCTAACAGCAGAAGCAATTCACGATATCAATCATTACCTTCGTCCGGCTCACCTTCAGCAACTCCAAAACATCGTGAATGATCCTGAGAGTTCACCAAATGACCGCTTTGTTGCGATTGATCTTTTGAAGAATGCGAATATCTCTGCTGGCGGAATTCTTCCGATGTGCCAAGACACTGGAACTGCTCTTGTTATGGGCAAGAAGGGTCAACATGTTTTGACATATGAAAAAGATGAGAAATCAATTTCAAAAGGTGTTTATGACGCCTATACAACCCTGAATCTTCGTTACTCACAGATGGCACCAATAACAACCTGGGAAGAGAAGAACACGGGTAATAACTTGCCCGCTCAAGTTGAAATTTATTCAGATAGCGAACACGCCTCGGAATACAACTTTCTTTTTATCGCAAAAGGCGGAGGTAGCGCCAATAAGTCATACCTCTACCAAGAAACTAAGGCAGTACTCAATCCAAAGTCGTTTATGAATTGGCTTGATGAAAAACTTCGCTCACTTGGCACAGCAGCCTGTCCTCCGTATCACCTGGCTATTGTCATCGGCGGAACGAGCGCCGAACACACCGTAAAGACAGCGAAATTAGCCTCTACAAAGTACCTCGATACCCTTCCTCGCAAAGGTGATGCCCAAACCGGACACGCATTCCGAGACGTTGAACTCGAAGAAGAAGTTCTAAAGCTCACTCGTACGCTTGGAATAGGCGCACAATTTGGTGGTAAATACTTCTGTCACGATGTACGAGTTGTTCGTTTGCCTCGTCACGGCGCATCTTTGCCAATTGCAATCGCTGTTTCTTGTTCAGCAGACCGTCAGGCAAAGGGAAAAATAACAAAGGACGGAATCTTTTTAGAGAAATTAGAACGCGAGCCTGCACATTTCTTACCTGAAACCACAGATGAGCACCTTGACGATAACGTCGTACATGTAGATCTCAACCAGCCAATGTCGGAGGTCTTGAAGACACTCTCCCAGCATCCAATCAAAACAAGACTTTCGCTGACTGGAACGCTCGTTGTAGCACGAGATATTGCACATGCAAAAATAAAGCAGCTTATTGACGAAGGAAAACCCATTCCTGAGTACATCAAGAACCATGCCGTTTATTACGCCGGCCCAGCAAAGACTCCTGAAGGTTACGCATCTGGCTCGTTCGGACCGACCACTGCAGGACGTATGGATTCGTATGTAGATCAATTCCAATCTCTAGGTGGATCGATGATCATGCTTGCAAAGGGAAATCGTTCCCAAGCTGTTACCGATGCTTGTAAAAAGAATGGCGGTTTCTACCTAGGTTCAATTGGTGGTCCAGCTGCCAGACTTGCCCAGGATTGCATCAAAAAGGTTGAAGTTCTCGACTACGAAGAGTTGGGCATGGAAGCGGTTTGGAAGATTGAGGTTGAAAACTTCCCAGCATTCATCGTCGTAGACGATAAGGGAAATGATTTCTTTGCAGCAACATCAAAACCGATGCAGATTGGGCTAAAGCCAACTAATTAATACCCGTGGTGCCCATGTTGTCTGCGAAGAGCCGCACAGGGCGAGCCGTAGCGAGCATTGATATATCGAAGGCCCCAACGAATCTGAGTCACAGGATTGGTGCGCCAATCCGGGGAAATGACTGCCATCTTGTCAGCAGGCAACGCTTGGGGAATTCCGTGAGCGCCGCTTCGGTAATTGTGAGCTTTAAAATTCCAATGGCTTTCATTGTTCCAAAGCTGATCTAGGCAACTAATCTGACTTGAATTCCACTTTGAATAATTTGCAGCGATCAGGTCAGCTGCCACCGCCTTGGCTCCAACAGGAGTCTTGGCCAGTTGCACTTGCTTTGCCTGAAGTGAGACCAGCGCCATAACGTGGGCGTTCACTGATGGAACATTTCCAAGATCAAGAAGACCTGGCTCAAGAGCAGGCGAAGTCGCAACGGTTTGAGTTGGCAGATCTGGCAAGGTCACTTCACGAGAGAGTGAAGTTTGGGCGAAGGAAGTATCGACGGTTGCAAGAATTGCAAGGCCAAAGGCGACGACTACTGCAATGCTTGGATTGCGAAACTTCTGCAACATGCCATCTACCCCTTCCACTCACCCTTTGAATTGCCTCCCCTTTTTGGGGCCGCTCATTCATTTGATGGTGAAGGCTTTCAAGGATGGCAAGTCAGGGCAAATCTATCTCCGCGTGGGGTGGAAAAAAGATTTATGTCACAGTTTTGTGGGTATATAAAAGTGCAGGTCAGACCGGTAACTGTCCGTTTTACCCCTTTTGTCGTGCAACCGCCTCAGAGGCCGCCGAATCAGGGTACCAACCGCTGAAGTTCAAAGGCTCCTCCAGCATCTCCGTCACAAGTGCTGCGATTGCCGAGCGCTCCGACCGCGTCAAAGTGACATGTGCAAAGAGTGGATGGCCCTTGAGTGACTCAACGACGGCAACAACGCCATCATGTCGGCCGACTCGAATGTTGTCCCGCTGGGCAACGTCGTGAGTCAACACAACTCTGGAATTTTGACCCATTCGAGAGAGGACCGTGAGAAGAACTCCCCGTTCAAGGGACTGGGCTTCGTCAACAATCACAAAAGAATCGTGGAGTGAGCGACCTCGAATGTGTGTCAGGGGCAAAACTTCAATTAGGCCTCGCTCAAGAATCTCATCAATGACCTGCTGGCTAACAAGGGCTCCCAAAGTATCGAAGACAGCTTGAGCCCAAGGAGACATTTTCTCTCCTTCAGATCCAGGAAGGTAGCCAAGCTCTTGCCCGCCCACCGCATAAAGTGGTCGAAAAATTACAACCTTCTTATGTTGCCTGCGCTCTAGAACTGATTCGAGTCCGGCACAGAGGGCGAGCGCAGATTTACCAGTTCCTGCCCGACCACCAAGGGAAACAATCCCAATTTCATTGTCCAAGAGCAGATCAAGTGCGATGCGCTGTTCAGCACTTCTGCCATGGAGCCCAAAAGCTGATCGATCTCCGCGGACCAATTGGAGACGTTTATCGGCAGTTACCTTAGCTAGCGCGCTCCCCTTTTCAGAATGAAGAACTACACCAGTGTGAACAGGGTTGGTCTCGGCAAGTTCATGTTTAATCTTCTCTCCCTCATAGAGAGAATCAATTAATCCATGACCAACGCTGGCCTCAACGATTCCAGACCAACCACTCGTTGGTGCAAGTTCGGCGCGGTATTCATCTGCTTCAACGCCAACAGAGGATGCCTTGACTCGAAGTGGGAGGTCTTTTGTGACCAGGACTACATCCGCGCCTTCGGCCATAAAGTTTCTGGCAACAGCCAAGATTCGTGAATCGTTTGAGCTATCTCTGAGGAAGCCGGCAGGCAGCGATGATGGATCAGTGTGGTTGAGCTCTACTTTTAGGGTTCCGCCCTCATCGTTAATTGAAATTTCTTCATCAAGGCGACCGTATCGGACTCGCAAATCATCCAAGGAGCGAAGTGCCAGTCGAGCAAAATAACCAAGTTCTGGGTGCTCACGTTTAGTCTCAAGTTCACCAATCACAACAATCGGAATGATGACTTGATGTTCTGCAAAGCGGGCGATTGCTCCCGGGTCTGCAAGCAGAACGCTAGTGTCAATTACATAAGTCTTGCGGCCATCTTTGGGTGTTCGAGCCAATTCAGGTCTCACAATCTTTGCCATTTCTGGCATTCATAAGCGCCTCTCCGTGGGGAAAACGGACTTATAAATCCTCTACACACATAAGGTAAATCTCAATGAAGGCGCAAGAGGCGCGACACGCGAGAGCGCGTGTTGAATTTTAGGTAACGGTTTTGTTTCAAACGCCGAAGCGGCGATGGCGCTGGCTGTAAGCACGCAAAGCTCGGAGAAAATCCACTCGTCGAAAATCAGGCCAGTAGGCTTCACAGAAATAGAACTCAGAATGAGCAGATTGCCAGAGTAAGAATCCTGAAAGTCGCTGTTCTCCGGAGGTGCGAATAACAAGATCAGGATCTGGCAAGCCAGCCGTATATAGGTGCTTTCCTATTTCATCACTACTGATTTCATCGGCAATCTCGTCCGCTGATTTTCCACTTCCAACGCCAGTACGAATGTAGTTTCGAACTGCGTCAACAATTTCGCGGCGTCCGCCGTAGCCAATTGCAACGTTTACAACGATATCTGAGGCACCCTTACTTTGGGCTTCTACTTCATTAAGTTTTTGATGCAGCCACGTTGGTAGTAAATCCAGGGCTCCAAGTGGCTTAATTTCCCACTTCTTTAATTCTGCGAGCCGATCGAGGGCAGCCCCGATAATCTTGAGTAGCGGGTCTAGCTCTTCGGCCGGGCGATTGAGATTATCGGTGGAAAGTAGCCACAAAGTTATAACTTTTACATTTGCTTCTTCGCACCATTCAAGAACTTCGATAATTTTCTCCGCACCTTTACGGTGTCCATGTTCTGGAGATTGCGGAATCGAAAAAGTGCTTTTAGCCCAACGCCTGTTTCCATCCAAGATAATTCCCACATGATGCGGGGTCTCTTTGTTCTTCAGCTGGGAAAGAAGGCGCCGCTCGTAAACAGGATAGAGAACTGCCTTGATGGCTTTCTTAATCGCTGCTTTCATAAAATGGAAGCGTTAGCTAGGAAGGTTTTCGCCGCCGGTGAGTGCTGCAAATTCAGCACGTGCACGACGATCTGCTACGAATGATGCAATTGGAAGAGTTCCTGCAGCTAGGTAGCCCAACATTGAGAAGAATGGTTTGCGAACAGCGAGCGAATAATTAAACGCCGTGAGGACATAAATCATGTACATAAATCCATGTACAACTGCTATTAACCTGATCGCCGTTGGAACATTGTCATTTACTGCCGTCAGTTTGATTGGCAGGTAAACCAACCATAAAAGAAGTGACATTACGCCTGCAATATTGGCCATAACGCGAAAACGAGCAAGGGCTCCTGCGCGGTTAAATTTAAGGAGATTCATGTTCAAACCTTACTC
>CAIUFY010000153.1 GCA_903898555.1 uncultured Actinomycetes bacterium | reverse complement strand
TCTAATCCGCCACCTATGACCCAACCGTGAAGCGCGGCAACAACAGGCTTCTTGATCAACCAAATGGCACGGGCATAATCAAGATTTCGAGAGAATCTGTTGCGGTACTCCCAGTTGCTTCCATACTCATCGAGCTCTGTGAGGTCACTCCCGGCGCAAAAGCCTTTCTCGCCCTTTCCGTAGAGAACAACGGATCTGATTGCCAAGTTGTTATTGATCTGCCCGATGTATGAATTCATCTGCTCATCCATGACTACGGTCATGGCATTGATCTTTTCGGGCCGATTGAGAATCAGATGCGCTGTCGCTCCGTGAATTTCAAGGTCAACACTGCCAGAGAGTTTTGCGCTCATGTACTACTCCTTCACCGATGCAACTGCGTTTGATTGGATTAACTGATCAATTTTCGTATCTGAATATCCCAAAATTTGAGCCAAGATCTCTCGTGTGTGTTCACCCAGGGCAGGCGCACCTCGAGTGATCGCGGGCGGAGTTTCGGAAAGACGAAGTGGTGGGCGAATAGTTTTTGCCGAGCCCCCACGAAATTGCGGTTGTTCCCAGATGTAGTTGTCTTCAATAATGTGGCGGTCTTTCACTAGGTCTTCATAATTGTAGACAGGCCCACACCAGGCACCAGCCTTGTCGCAGATTTCAATCCACTCATCCGTTGTCTTGTCTTCGAAGCTGTGACGAATTAATTTATAAACATCATCACGGTGCTCATGCCCTGCGTTGTAATGCGTGAGTGAACGCAACCATTCGTTATCTAGAATCTCTCCCAGGATATTGAGAGGCACCATCGCCAAGGTCAGCCATGCATCTTTTGTCTTGTAAACGCCATACGGAGCCGGAATTGAACCGTGGGCACTCCGCTCATTAAGACGGCGTGGCATTCGTCCTGCATTTAAGAAGGTTACAAACTCTTGAAGCTGGCAATCCATTACAACAGATAACATATCGATTTCAACGTGTTGTCCGACTCCGGTGGTATGACGCGATTCAACGGCGGCCAGAATCCCAATCACTGCTTGATAACCCGTCATGACATCAGCGCCCCACAGCGCGCTAGGTGTTGGGTCATCACCTAGTGCACCCACGCTAAACATCGAGCCGCTGTAGCCTTGAACGATCAGATCTTGACCTGGACGATTCTTATATGGTCCGGTAGATCCGTATCCAGAGATAGAGCAATAGATAATCCGAGGATTTATTTTTTTCAAATCCTCATAACCAATGCCAAGTCGTGCCGCAGTTCCATGTCGAAAATTTTGTAGAAAGACATCTGAATTCTTGATCAATTCATACATTATTTCTTTGGCTTCCGGATTCTTTAAATCGATTGCTAAAGAACGTTTGTTTCGGTTAACAGCCAAGTAGGTTGTCATTTCACCATTGCTCTGTTGATCTTCAAAGCCTCGGGTTCGATTAAACTCACCAATCGTTGGCGGTTCGATCTTGATGACATCGGCACCAAGGTCGCCAAGTCTTGTGCCAGCCAAAGGACCCGCCAACATCTGGGTGGCATCGATAACGCGAAGTGAGGCCAAGGCCCCGGCTTTTGATGGATGTGCTTGGGATGTCATCGTTAAATACTTTAGTATGAAGAATCTAATGTCAATGGATTTTGGGCGCGATTATTCGTCATGGGGGCGCCTTCTAGGCGAATCTCGCGTGAAGTCCGCCATCAACAATCCAATCGGCTCCATTCACGAATGAGGCCGCGTCCGAAAGCAAGAATGTGACGACTTTTGCAATCTCGGATGGTTCACCCATTCGAGCCATGGGTTGAACGGCCATCGATTCGGCAGCTTTTTCAGGTAGGCGATCAAACCACTCCTGCAAGAGTGGAGTCAGTGTGTATCCAGGGGAAACAGCATTCGTTCGGATGTTGTTTGCGCCTTCATCAAGAGCCAAGTTATGCGTTAGCCCAATAACACCTGATTTTGCAGCGGCGTACGGAAAGTATTTTGGATAAGTCATACGCGCATGGATCGATGCGATGTTAACGATCGAACCTTTCTTAGCAGCGCGCATGGCAGGTAAAACTAATTTTGCTGTGTGCCAAACACTTTTCAGATCGACATTCATAAACTTATTCCACTCGTCATCGGTCATTTCAACCGGATCGGCGTTGGAATTAACGCCGGCATTATTTACTGCGCCGTTAACTGGACCAAATTCGCTCACAAGTATGTCGTGGGCAATCTTGAGCGATTCAAACTGACCTACATCTGCCTTCGCAAAACGAACATCAAACCCTTGTGATGTCAAAGCGGCCACGTAGGCCTGGCCCTTGGCTTCATTGATGTCGCAAAAAGAAGTACGCGCTCCGGCTTGTAAAGTATCCAAAACTATCGCAGCGCCAATTCCATCGGCTCCGCCCGTTACGAAAATGTGTTGACCATTTAGATTCATATTTTTCTCCTTTTACCAGTCCGCTACAGAGCCGTCATTGTGAAACCATTGTGTTGCTGAAACTGCATTGAAGGGATGCTCCGCTGCAAGAATTTCATCCATCTCTACGCCGATACCTGCAGCCGTAGGTGGATAGATAAAGCCATCTTCAATTTCTGGGACACCAGTAAAAACTTCATTGCGCCAGGGAACATCCGCACGCATAACCTCTTGAATAAGAAAGTTAGGAATCGTCAGACCAAGGTGCACGTTGAC
>CAIUFY010000152.1 GCA_903898555.1 uncultured Actinomycetes bacterium | reverse complement strand
CGTTTATTGATGTGATAGTTCTACCCGAAGGAAAGTTGGTAGAGCAGGTGACTGAGTGAGCGGGTGATAACCCAGTCACGAAGTTAGGTAAAAACGGGCGTAAAACGTTTTTGCCCACTTCTTGCGCCATTCAAATTCGAGGTTACAGCGTTGGCAGACTTTAGGCGGGAAGCCATTTTTAATCTGAGCTGTGCGGGTCACGTGCCAATGATAAGCGGCTGGCAAGGGATTCTCGCAGGATGTCAGTGGTCTGGGTTACTGTCAGATTCATGGAAAATGAACTGGCAGAAGTGCGAATGAGGTCGAGTCTGCGGGCGATTGCTCAGTCGATTCTTCTCATACTTTCTGTCACGGCTTTTTCTCTTTGGGGCTTTGAGTGGATTCCATTCGCCAAGTTGCCGGTTTCTCATTTCTGGATGGCCATCATTTATCGCATCTTCGCTGCTGTGCTTTGGTTGGCAATCATTTGGGCTTTGAAGCCAACAATGTTTAAGCGGCTTTTCATCGTTCGCAATCCAGTGAGATTCCTAGGTGGTTTCGGGATTGTTCTATTTCTAACTCTCCCCCAACTTATTCATACTCCATATAAAGGCCATAGCATCTGGCAAATCCTTGAAGGATTTGTATTCGCTCTATTTATTGGAATTGATGAAGAGTTATTTAGTCGAGGATTAATCTTTGGATTTCTAGATAAATATGGAATACCCGTTGCCGCAATCGTTTCATCCGCGCATTTTGGCTTGCTCCATCTTGGCAATGCCGTTTGGGGTGGACAGTCCTTCGCCTACACAGTGGGACAGGCTCTTGATGCCGGAGCATTCGGCTATTTAGCGTGCGGCTTGATGTTGTACTCAGGAACTATTTGGATGCCAATTTTGCTGCACGGGATTTCTGACTTTCCAATGCAGATGGTTACTTCGGCACAATTTACTCACCAGGTCACTGGCGGCTTTGATTGGATTGCAACGATTGCAGACTTCATTATCTACGTTGCGATCGGATGGGGCTTGATGCGAGCGGCAAGGTTTCAGAGGCCCATCTTTTCCAGCCAGAAATTTGCCACTAATTCGTGACCTAACTGGGTGGGATGAATGCCATCCTCACTTAATTCAAGAACTGGAATCTCTTTTGTTTTGTCATTTAAGAAACTATTAAAAGGAACGAATTTTGTTCCAAATTCTTTTGCCAACCGTTGGATGACTTCAATTTTTGGATCAAAATCTTCACGCCACTGCTCCATTTGCGAATTCAAAGGTAGAAGCGTTGGTTCGCACAAAACGAGCTCGGCGGTGCTTTCGCCAATCGTGCGGTTGATAATGGTGCGGTAGCGCTCTTCGAAATCTTCCACTGATGTTGGGTCGTTGCTGTCATACCTACGCCATGTGTCATTCAATCCGATAACAACGGAGACTCGTGTTGGATTATGAGCGAGAACGTCGGTATCCCAGCGGTTCACCAAATCGATGACACGGTTACCTGAAATTCCAGCGTTGACAATTTTTCCAGGAAGTCGCCCGGAGCTTGCGATATTACGAACGAAACCATTTCCATAGGGTGGAAATAGTTGGCGTTCGCAATCGGTAAAACTAGCGCCAACGAAGATTGTGGCCTCTTCCATGCCGGCGAGTTTAGCGAGTAATGAGCTTCACCCTCCGCTGGAAGTGGTCAGTATGAGGCTAGGCAGCAACCAAATCGCAGCATGGATTGGCTTCGTTTAGCTCCCAGCGATCCTTGTGGTCATCTGCAACTGAGAGGCTTACGGCAAGGATTGTTGCAAGGCCAAGAAGCAGCAACAGGAATGTAGTGCGTTTTTTTTCATCCATGAAGAATTTTCTCATGGTAGTATCATCGTATCGATATGGACGTCCCATGCTGGAGAACAAGTACCATG
>CAIUFY010000151.1 GCA_903898555.1 uncultured Actinomycetes bacterium | reverse complement strand
GATGAAGGAAAAAATCAGATTGCCTACCAAGTTTTGGTTTACCCATGTTGTGATGATCAATTTGATACAGAATCTGGAAATAAGTACGCCGAAGGTTTTGGCCTAACAAAACGCGGGATGGAATGGTTTGTGGGTGAATATGTCACAAAGGCAGATCGTCACAACCCCTACGCATTTCCAATTCATGCCAAATCACTTGAAGGAGTTGCTCCGGCTCTCGTGATTACATCCGAGTATGACGTATTGAGAGATGATGGAACCAATTACGCCGTGAAGTTACGTGAGGATGGCGTTTCGGTCCAACATATTCATTACGAGGACACCCATCATGGCGCGCTTATGATTGCAGGAATCAGCGACATCACTGATGAGATGCATAATGAAATTGCAAAGACAATAAGGACGCTTACGCGATAACGCGAGAACGCAATCCGCGGTTTACCGCAGAAACAACAGCCTTCAAGGATGCAGTCGTTGTCGATGGATCTATTCCAACGCCCCAGAAAGTCTTTCCAGCTACTTCGCACTCAAGATAGGCAGCAGCCTTTGCATCGCCACCGGCTGATAGTGCGTGTTCGTAGTAATCCAGAACGCGAACATCGAGGGCTGGAATGTAGGCATTCAAGATATTCAAGAATGCGGCAATTGGGCCATTTCCCGTTCCGGATAGTTTTTGAATTTCATTGCTATCAGAAAGTTCAATTTCAAGGCGTGTATCAGCATCCATCTCACCGCTCTGAGAGAGTGACTTCAACTTGAATTGACCCCAAGGCTTGATTTTGGATGGAAGATATTCATCTTCAAAAATCTCCCACAATTGATCTGGGGAAACTTCTCCGCCATCAGCATCTGTTTTTGCCTGAACAACTTGGCTAAATTCAATTTGCAAACGACGTGGAAGATCTAGCTGATGCTCTGTCTTCATCAGATAAGCAACGCCGCCCTTTCCAGACTGTGAATTCACACGAATAACAGCTTCATATGAGCGCCCAATATCGAGTGGATCAATTGGAAGATATGGAACAGCCCATGCTTGATCTTTAATATCAATGCCAGCTGCTTTTGCATCGCGCTCTAAGTGATCGAATCCCTTTTTGATTGCATCTTGGTGTGAACCAGAGAATGCAGTGAATACAAGATCGCCGCCATATGGATGACGTTCTGGAACACGAAGTTGATTGCAATACTCAACGGTGCGACGGACTTCTTCGATATCCGAGAAATCAATATGTGGATCTACGCCCTGGCTAAACATGTTGAGCCCAAGAGTCACAAGGCAGACATTTCCTGTGCGCTCACCATTGCCGAAAAGAGTTCCTTCGATGCGATCTGCTCCTGCAAGATATCCAAGCTCGGCTGCAGCGACACCAGTTCCTCGGTCGTTGTGAGGGTGAAGAGAGAGAACAATTGAATTACGGTACTTAAGATTGCGATGCATCCATTCAATTGAATCGGCGTAAACATTTGGAGTCGCCATCTCCACTGTTGCAGGAAGATTCATAATGGTCTTCCACTCAGGTGTCGGACGCCAAATATCATTGACCGCATCACACACTTCAAGGGCGTACTCAAGTTCAGTGCCGGTGTATGACTCTGGAGAATATTCAAAGGAGACAAGCGTGCCAGGAACGGTATCTGTAAGACGAAGGCAAAGTTCGGCGCCTTCAGTTGCAATCTTCTTAATACCTTCTTTATCCAAGCCGAATACAACGCGTCGCTGCAAAGTTGAGGTGCTGTTGTATAGGTGAACAACCGCGCTCTTTGAACCCTTTATTGCATCATATGTACGACGGATCAAAGATTCGCGCGCCTGGGTTAATACTTGAATCGTTACATCGTCTGGGATTAAACCCTCGTCAATAATCTTGCGAACAAAATCAAAATCCATCTGTGACGCTGATGGGAATCCAACTTCAATCTCTTTGTAGCCCATTTGGACCAAAAGGTTGAACATTGTGAGCTTGCGGTGCGGATCCATTGGATCGATAAGAGCTTGATTGCCATCGCGAAGGTCAACAGAACACCATTTTGGAGCGGTTGTTATTTGCTTTGTGGGCCATGTGCGGTCTGTTAAGTCGACCGGAATAAATGGCGCATAGCGATGGATTGGCATCGTCGAAGGTTTTTGTTTTGGAAAATTCATTTTGCTTACCTACTGCTTTCTTTGAAGTCCTGCCCGGTTAAAGTGTTTTACCGGTATGCAAAACTCCCGCGGCGAGGGGACCGGTTATTTGGCCCCGCCACGGCAGATAAGTAGCAAACTGCGAGCGAACATGGATAAAGGGTAAGGCAGGACTACAAAATCGGCAAATACCTGTCTAATTCATAGGCAGAAACCTGTTTACGGTATTCCTCCCACTCAGATTTCTTATTTCGCAAGACATATTCAAAGACATCCTCGCCTAAGGTCTCACGAACGAGTGTGCTGGATTCCATGGCTGCGATTGCTTCATCAAGGTTTGCAGGTAGAGCAACGCTTCCATCGGTTTCGGTTAATTCATACTTAAGTTCTATTCCCTTAAGGCCGGCAGCAAGAATTACAGCAAAAGCAAGATATGGATTACATGCAGAATCAGGTGAACGAACTTCAATACGTGTGCTGTTCTCCTTCAAAGGCTTGTAGGCAGGAATTCGAACAAGGGCGCTTCGTGAATTAGTTCCCCATGTAACTGCAGCAGGCGCCTCTCCCCCTCCGTGGATTCGCTTGTACGAATTTACCCATTGGTTTGTGATCAAAGTGAATTCACGAGCATGCTTCATGATGCCGGCAATAAATTGACGTCCAACTGGTGATAATGAATATGGCGCACCATCTTCGTGGAAAGCATTTGCTTCATCTCGAAAGAGTGAGATGTGGGTGTGCATTCCACTTCCCGGATGTTCTGTGAATGGCTTTGGCATAAAGGATGCATGGAATCCTTGTTCGAGTGCAACCTCTTTAACAACGTGACGGAATGTCATGATGTTGTCGGCTGTTGAAAGAGCATCGGCATATCGAAGATCGATCTCCTGCTGCCCCGGAGCACCTTCATGATGTGAAAACTCGACAGAGACTCCCATTGATTCCAACATCGTGATGGCATTGCGACGGAAATCATTTCCTACAGTTGCTGGCGTCTGATCAAAGTATCCGCCTTGATCGACAGGAATTGGCGCAACTCCAACTTCAGGTGCATTCTTAAATAGGAAGAATTCCATTTCAGGATGGGTGTAACAGGTGTAGCCCATTTGTGCTGCGTGGTTTAGAACGCGCTTCAAAACATTTCGTGGATCTGAAGGTGATGGGGTGCCATCTGGAAGGGTGATGTCACAAATCATTCTCGCTGCGCCTGGAAGTTGTGTACGCCATGGGAGCACCGAGAATGTTGCCGCATCAGGTTTGGCCAACATATCTGACTCGGTCAGGCGGGCATAACCTTCAATTGCAGAACCATCAAAACCGATTCCCTCGGTAAACGCGTTATCAAGTTCAGCTGGCGCGATTGCAACAGACTTCAAGAATCCGAGCACATCTGTGAACCAAAGGCGCACAAAACGAATATTGCGCTCCTCTAAGGTGCGAAGGACGAAGTCCTCTTGGCGACTAATTTCTTCACTCATGAGGCGCATCCTCCCTCATCCGTGTTACGCGTTTGTTAACGGGTTTTGAGCGTGGCCTGGCGTAACCTTTCCGCATGACCATCACATATTTCCAGGCAATTTTGACTGGCTTCGTCCAAGGCATCACAGAACTTTTCCCAGTTTCTAGCCTCGGGCACGCAGTTCTACTTCCAGCTTGGATCGGTGGATCATGGAGCAAGTTCACATCAAATGCAGAATCGCCATATCTTCCTTTTACGGTCTTTCTTCATTTCGCTAGCGCACTCGCCCTCTTCTGGGTATTTCGCAAGCGATGGATTGAACTTATTGCTGCTGGATTAGGTTCAGCGAAAAAGCGCAAGACTGAAGCAGGTCGAGTTTTCTGGCTTCTTGTAATTGCAACCCTTCCAGTAGGAATTATTGGACTTGTATTTGAGCATGACCTTCGTACCCTTTTTGCAAAGCCGCTTGCTGCCTCAATCTTTCTCACTATTAATGGGGGAATCCTTTTCGCTGCAGAGCGCCTAAGTCGCAAACGTTTAGATCCAGTAATCGGAAGCGCTAATCATGAAATAGCCGAACACATCACTCCAAAAGTTGCGATCACCGTTGGCTTTGGTGAATCTCTTGCACTCTTTGCAGGAATAAGCCGCTTTGGTGTTACAACATCCGTTGGACTTCTACGCAGGCTTTCTCACTCTGTTGCTTCCGACTTTGCATTCCTAGCTGCTCTTCCAGTGATTTTGGCAGCTGCGGTCTACAAAATTCCCGAGGCTCTCTCATCGCAATATGCATCGATGCGCCCTCAAATGTTTGTTGGAGCAGGTGTTTCATTTGTTGCTACATATTTCTCTGTGAATTTCCTTGTTCGTTGGTTTAAGACACGCACAATGTATCCATTTGCAATCTATTGTTTTGTAATTGGAATTGCTTCAATTATTAGATTTATGTAGGCAGTAATGAGCAACAAAATCTCAGCAGAGTCACTTGCAAACGTAGATAAAGTCTTTAGCGACTATTTCCAGACAAATATTGCACCAGGCATGGTTTACGGGGTTGCCGTTCGCGGTGAATTAATCCACTGGAAAGCGATCGGGGACGCTGTCATCGGTGAACGGCCAATGGATCGTAAGACTCCATTTCGTGTCGCCTCCATAACAAAGAGTTTTACAGCGATGGCCCTACTAAAGCTTCGTGATCGCGGTTTAATAAATCTCGATGCGCCATTTGTTACTTACATGCCAGATCTTTTTCCACAACAAATCGAAGTATTTGAAGTAACCGTTCGACAGTTACTTACCATGAGCGCGGGTTTTCCTACCGACGACAAATGGGCAGATCGCGTTGAAGCAATAACAGATGAGCACTTTCTCTCTTTGCTCGAGGCTGGCTTCCGGTTTGATTCACGCCCCGGCACTAAATTTGAATATTCGAACCTAGGGTTTGCACTTCTTGGTCGAATCATTGCTCACGTGAGCAACATGAGCTTTATCCAATATGTGACCCAAGAAATCTTCTTTTCACTTGGGCTTCGCTCAACGACATTTGATTACAGTGAATCTGAGAACTTAGCCATGGGATATGCGATGCTCGATGAGTGGACAGGCGAACCCCACCAATCACCAGGTGCCTTCTCTCCCATTGGTGGAGTCATCACAACGCTCGATGATTTAGTTGCCTGGACAAATTACTTGTCCTCCGCCTTTGATCCGATGTCACCAGAACACGGCCCGCTAAAGAAATCTTCTCGACGAGAGATGCAGAATATCCATCGCGATATCCAACGTAAGCCAACACCCGATTCAGGGTTAATGGGATATGGCTTTGGGCTGATTGTTGAAGAAGACCACAACTTAGGAAAGATTTGCTCTCACTCTGGCGGCTACCCAGGATTTGGTGCACATATGTGCTGGCAAGCATCGAGTGGAATTTCTGTCATCGCTTTGGCCAACGGCCGTTATGCCTCTCCAAGTCTGGCAACCATCCCCGCGCTACGTTCATTGCTCGGCGAGATGGCTCCAGTAAAGCTTGAAACAACGCGGGAGCTCGAGTTCATTCGCGAAAAAATTGTGGGTCTTATAAAGAATTGGAATGAAGATACCGCCAATACATTCTTCGCAGTCAGCATGGATTTAGATTTTCCGCGCAGCTATCGAAAAGAGAGAATCGATAGCGCAGTTCGCGAAGTCGGTGATATCTATTCAGAATTCACAATAGTTGGAAACCGTAATCCCTCCCACTTAAAGTGGGAGCAGCACGGAGAAATGAAAAATCTCGAGATTGAAATATGGCTTGCGCCGCTTGCGCCGCTACAAATTCAGGAAATGAGAATTAAAGCGGTAGAGCGTGAGCCCGGGCTACAGCAGCGTATGTGATTTTCCCGTCGTGAACATTTAGACCTTGTTCAAATCCTGGATCATCTGCAAGTGCTTGTTCCCAACCCTTGTTTGCAAGAGCAAGTGAGTACTTGAGCGTTGCATTCGAGAGGGCTGCTGTCGATGTAGCAGGAACGGCTCCTGGCATATTTGCAACGCAGTAATACAGCGAATTATGAACAGAGAATGTTGGATCGCTATGGGTTGTTGGCCGCGAACCTTCAAAACATCCGCCTTGGTCAATTGCAACATCCACAAGAACGCTACCTGGCTTCATTTGAGAAACAATCTTGTCGGTGACCAACTTCGGAGCTGCAGCACCTGGAATTAGTACTCCACCAATAACTAAATCTGCTTCGACGCAATATTGCTCAATTGCGTAGGCAGAAGAAGCGATTGTCTTTACTTGGCCGTGAAACATTTCATCGATTTCAACTAGGCGCTTTAGATTAATATCCAACAACGTAACATCGGCGCGAAGACCAATCGCCATTGCGGCTGCTGAGACTCCAACACTTCCGCCACCAAGAATTACAACTTTACCTGGAGCCACTCCTGGCACTCCCCCAAGCAAGACACCGCGTCCGCCGTTTGGTCGTTGAAGAGCGGCAGCTCCAACTTGAATCGACATGCGACCTGCAACTTCTGACATTGGCGCAAGAAGTGGAAGTCCGCCTTTTGCTTCTACAGTCTCGTATGCAATTGCCGTAGTGCCACTAGCAAGAAGGGCATCAGTACATTCTCGAGATGCTGCCAAATGAAGATAAGTAAAGAGAATCTGCCCGCGTCGCATGCGGTGGTATTCCGATGCGATTGGCTCCTTTACTTTGATGATCATGTCGGCCTTTGCCCACACTTCATCTGCGCTATCAATAATTTGTGCGCCTGCTTTTACATACTCTGCATCCGTGATGGCTGAACCCAGGCCTGCGCCTTTTTCAACTAGTACAGTGTGGTTCGCTGCCAGCGCATGGACTCCAGCTGGGGTTGTGCTTACGCGAAATTCATTATTTTTAACTTCTTTTGGAATTCCAACAATCATGACTCGCAGCCTACTCCTCCCGGAATAATTTCTCACAAATCTTCGGGTGTAATTGCGCCCTCATTTGAGCAAACGAGGATGGAGGCCAGCCTGCGGCAAAAGAGCGACGAAGCAATTTTGCGAGGGCATATTGAGGATCATCTTCTAAAGCTCTATCAAGACCGCGCTGGGCAAGCGCGCCTTCCCCTCGCTCATAACTTGTAATTGCAAAGAGCGTTGCCACTGGAGCCACATAACCTTGCGGAGCAATTTTCATCATCCATCGCCACATAGCCCACAATGAATCTATGTTCTCTGGCTCTGTAATTCCCATTGCATAATCACGAACTTGTAAATCGTGAAGTCTAACAAGTACCAATGCAACTATTTCAATTGATTCACAGATTCCCTTTTCTGAAAATTCTAAAGCCAAGTCATTAACCGCAAGGGCAGCTTCCCTCTCGAGTGCAACTACTTCATCGCCTTCGTAATCAATCCCGCTCACTCGATCGAGAGCTCTTTCAAGAGCGGCGTTTCTTGGAGATGGTGCTATCGACTCTCGAAGTTCATTTAGATTTTCATAAGGAAGCGGGTTTCCCTCGGCAACTTGTTCGGCGGCGATTCTCGATTCTTCATGCGATGGCATTTTGTTGCCCTCCGGCGGGCAACATCCTTCATCCTCGCAAATAGTTGAACGCCACCGATCGCCTCTGACTTCTAAGCACTCACGAAGTGTTATTCCGCGCATTGCGATCGCTTCGCGAATAGGAGTCAATAAGTACTCGCTATCTATAACTCCTGCAGGGACGTAAGCGACCAAGAGCGCTGAATCTGCCTCCTCGCGAACTAAATGAGATGCGAGTGAATCAATCTGATCGAGGTCGACATCTTCTGGATAATCGATACGCATCGCCATCCCGATGGTCTCTTCATGAAGAGCGATAACGACAAGTGAATTTGTTGGGTGGTATCCCACCAAGAAAGGAACGGCGGCGAGTAAGTCATGGGGTGATGTAAGTGTTGTCATGTGCGCAGGTTTCTGCATTCTCATTCATTGCGCAGAGGCGCATCTTGAAATTGTGGAAAGGCGGGGTTGTGGTTACTTAATGAACTTTGTTGGTGCGTTTGAGACAACATATGTTGCGCTGTAGGTCTGCACGATATTTCCGCCAAGAACGGGATAGATATAACTTTCAGCCGACCATGTTCCAGCCCACGAAATCGTGAGCGTTGTCTTGTACGTTCCAGCTGCGCGATATGTATGAGAAATAGTCGTATCTGGATAAGGCGCCCCTGGCTTATCTGTGGTGAAAGATGCCCCATCACCAAAATTCCATGTGAATGTAGGGCTGAGTGTGACGCCTACTGAAATTCCAAGAATCAAGGAGGTTGTGGAAAATGTTGAGGTGGCATCCGTCCAAAAATACATAGGAACTTGGACAACCGCTCCCGTCTTAGGGGTGAAGAAGATATTTCGTTGTGGCAAGAGTTGAGTCAGGCGATCTGAAAGGGAAACTGCGGCGACAACCTTTGGCTTCACACTAACGGCAACTTTAGGAACGGGCTTTTTTGTTACTTTGGGGCGAGGCGTGTATTTCTTTGTTGCCACTGGTTTTGGCGTATATGGCTTTGGAGTGTATTTGCGCGTGACGCGTGGTTTTGGTTTTGAAGTTGCTCCTGGTTTATTTTGAACCGCCGTAATAACGATCTGATTTGTTGTGGGATCAGTTACGACCTGAACACAGACTTTCACTTCACAAGGCGCTGCAGTTGCCACACCCGGTATGAGAACAAGCATGAAGATCAGAATCTTTTTCATGGAAGTACCGACGTTCGGTTGATAAGCCAGCGACCACCTCGATTGACGATGGTGAAATAGGCGGGAATATCAGCACCCTTCCAAATTTCAGATTTGCCAGTCTTGCGCAGAATATGCGTTGTATTTGTCATATGGATAACTACTTTCAATTCAACCTCAGATGCGTTCTTGTGAATAACCGTGCTTTGCTTCAACGAATAGGAACCGCCCACCAAATTGGCCTTTGTATAGATAGCTTGGAAACTTTCGCCAATTACTCTGCACTCACATCCAACATTTGTCACTTCTCGAATCGCTACATCAGATCCTGTGTGCAAAGCCAATGTCAGCGCGTCGATATATTTCACAAGCGCCGTGTTTGCTCCGCTTGGAATATCTGAAAGCAATCCGGGTGGACTTTCCACGATTTTCACTGCCGGGCGTGATGTTGAGAGAGCGCCTTCATGTTTATTTGAATTGAGAAAAAGTGAGAAGAGAACGGGGATCGCTAGAAGCGCGGCGCCTATCCCTACAACTCTTCGCATGGGCCGAAGAGTAAAAGAAGGCGCACTTCGCGGAGGATTGGCTCACATTTATCTGTGAATAGCGGTGTTAACTTCCACTTTCTGCAAATTTCGTGCCACTCTAGAGGGGTGACACATAGAGATGGTGACGGCTGGGTTGAATGCACCTGTGGATCCAAACATTGGGGTCTACATGGAGCAGCCGGACTTCTGCTTGTGCAAAATCGTAAAGTCTTGTTACAACACCGTGCTCCGTGGGTTCACAATGGAGATACATGGGGAATTCCAGGTGGAGCACGCGATTCTCACGAAACAATTATTGAGGCAGCAGCTCGTGAAGCTCATGAAGAAGTTGGCATCCAGGTAGATGCATTTACTCCTTTTGCAACGCACATTGTTAACCACGATTTATGGGAGTACAACACTGTCTTGGCGCACGCTCATGAGGACATCACAACTCATGCAATGAATGAGGAATCTCTGCAAGTCGAATGGGTTGCTATAGATAGCGTCGGAGAGAAGAACTTGCATCCAAGTTTTGAAAAAGCGTGGCCTGAATTAAAGGCCTTGCTCTTTGAAAGTGGCATCTAAGCGCTTTAGAGATTCGCGAATAACTGATCCATCACTAGTTCGCCAAAATGGTGGCATCGAGTTCAACAAAAGTGAGCCATAACGTTTTGTCACGATTCTAGAATCTAAGATTGCAACAACACCGCGGTCATCTGAACTTCGAATCAAGCGACCAGTCCCCTGAGCCAACAAAAGCGCTGCACGAGGTAGTGATACCTGCATGAATCCACTACCGCCAGCTTCATCTGCCTCGGCCGAACGCGCAGCCATAACAGGTTCATCTGGACGTGGGAAGGGAATGCGATCGATGACAACCAAAGTGCAAGAAGGACCTGGAACGTCAATGCCCTGCCAGAGTGAAATAGTTCCAAGCAGAATTGAGGAGGGATCTTTAGAAAAACGATCGACCAAGGAACCAATGGAATCGCCTTTTCGTTGCACAATGATGGGAATCTTTAAATCTTCAAGAACTTTACGCAAGTGAACTTCGGCCGCATCCACTCCACGCCACGAGCTAAACAAAGCCAGTGTGCGACCACCGGCAGCTTCGATTAATTCCCCGAGTTCGGTGAGCGCTTCCTTACTTGGGCCATCGCGTCCGGGTTCTGGAATATGGCGAGGCAAATAGAGCGCGCCTTGTTTTGCAAAATCAAAGGGTGATCCGACATCGAGCATCTGAACATTTGCTGGATCAATATCGCCTTCTTCAAGTTCTAGCGCGCTGTCATCCGCAGTTTCAAAACCAATGGATTTTGCAATTGGATCAAATGACTTTCCAACCGTCAACGTTGCTGATGTTGCGATAACAGGTGTCTTTGTTAAGAGATTTTCGCGCAAGACATTGGATACTTCAAGTGGCGCAAGATAAAGCGTGGAGAATGTTGGTTCAAACCACATGACTTGGTGATGACCAGGCTTCAACATCTTTGTTGCCGTAGTCAGTACCTCTTGAGTGGCGCCCTTTACTCGCGCGCGTTCTGCCATCGAATCAACTTCAATGACATCACTATCTGCCTGAATTAACGCAATAACGGCCGCGGCGCTTTCCTTAACTTTGCGAATTGGTGATTCAAGAATTGACGGCACTTCTGGCATGCGACCTGCTTTTGTTGGATCTGCACGCAACATCTCGGCATAATCTTGAAGGGCCTCATAAAAATTATCAGCTGCCTTTTCAAAGGCAATGGAGGCTTTTCCTGGCATATGCTTTTTAGCCATCTTTGCTGCGCGCTCGACGCGGCCTGCAGTTAATTCTTCAGTCACCGCTTGAGTTGTGCGATCCATAAATTCATGTGCTTCATCGAGAATGACCGCGTCGCGGTCGGGCAGGATGGGATGAGAATCAACAATCTCGATTGCAAGAAGTGTGTGATTTGTGACGACTACATCAGCCTTTGCTGCTTTTGCTTTTGCATTTACTGCAAAGCATTGCGTTCCAAAGGGGCAATCATCGGCTCCCATACATTCACGGCCCGAGACTGAATTTGCGAGCCAGACTCGTCGATCAACATCTGGTGCGTCATCGCGGTCCCCCGTCGCTCCTGGAGACGCCACCCAAGCTTTTAGTCGCTTTGCATCTTTCTCAAGTGCGCCGATTTCCATTAACGGCTCTAGGTCAGGATCACCTTCGCTGCCATTCATCTTCTGCAAGCAAACGTAGTTTCCAACGCCTTTATATATAGCAAATGTTAAATCGCGACCAAGTTCCTTATCCAATGCGGGCTTAATCTTTGGAAGATCACGCTCTACAAGCTGTCTTTGCAAAGCAATTGTTGCTGTCGCTACCAAAACCTTCTTGCCGTATACGAGAGCCGGAACAAGATAAGCCAGGGATTTACCTGTTCCAGTTCCTGCCTGAACCAATAGATGGTTCTTATTTTGCAGAGCATTTCCAACGGCTTCAGCCATCTCAATCTGGCCTTCGCGAGCCTCTCCACCAATTGCTTCAACTGCGGCATCGAGCGCTCTTCTTACACGCTCGTTGAAGTCGTTGCTCACTATGACAGCCTACCTGCCCTCTCTGAAGTTGCTTTAATAGACCAGTGAAGATGCGAACGTTCCTTTTGATCCCAACGCTCTGTCTCACTCTCCTTTCCCCAGCGCAAGCATCCGACTCTGTGACGCTCTCCTTCGGCGGCGATGTGAATGGTGAGTATCCAATTTCAAAAACGCTAAGCCGCGGTGGCAATCCACTTGGTGATGCCTCTGCAATCTTCAAGAAGAGCGATATTTCTGCTGTAAATCTCGAGACGGCTGTATCAACTCTTGGAAAGCCCGTCGAGAAGGAGTACACATTTGAGGCGCCATACGCGCTCTTGCCGGCGCTGAAAAAAGGTGGAGTCAGCGTCGTCAATGTTGCAAATAATCATTCCTATGATTTTGGCACCGCCGCATTCTTGGACACCTTGCAAAATATTTCAGAAGCAAAGCTAACTTCGATTGGTGGTGGCGCTGATTACACAACTGCTTGGGCGCCTCGAATCTTTACCGTTCGCGGAATTAAAGTTGCATACATTGGAGTCGGCAAAGTAAATGGCGGGCCAGTAAGTATTGCTTCCTATAAGAGTCCAGGCATTACAAGTAACTGGGACCAAAAAGGCGTCCTGGCTGGAATTGCTGCTGCAAAAGCCATCACACCGATTGTCATTGTCATGGTTCATTGGGGCGTGGAGAAAACGCACTGTGCGCGCGAAATTGAAAAACGATCAGCGGCTCTCTGGGTAAAAGCCGGTGCGACCGCTGTTATTGGAAGTCATCCCCATTTCCAACAAGCAATCGTGACGAAGAACGGTTCAACAGTTGCCTACTCGCTCGGAAATTTAACTTTCTACGCCTCACATGGTGATGCCGGTCGATCGGGTGTTTTAACTCTGCAAGTTACAGGCGCAGGCAAAGTGGCCACAAGCACTTTCACTCCATTGCACATTGATCCACTTACGGGTGCACCAAAGTTTCTTTCACCTGATGACACTCTCGCCGAGCGAAAAGCTATCGCTTCTTACGGTCTTGCTACCTGCGTTGATCCAACACCTTCGCCAAAACCAACCGCAACTCCAACTAGCTAGTCAAAGAGCTCTTTTCATTTCTGACAACAAGCGCGACACCAAAAAGGAGGATTGCTCCGGCTATTGATTGCATTGAAGTTATCTTCTGCGAATAGAAGAGATATCCCACCAGGGCCGCAATCAGTGGATTTACAAAACCAAAGGATGTTAAAACGGCACCACTTACCCGGCTGGATATTCCCAAGTACATCAAGTGTTGTGTAGCAAAGGCGAAAGTAAGAAAAACAACGCCTCCAATAAACACTTCGTGAACATGTACGGCCGGAGAATTCAATATTGGTCGCGCAAGGAAGGCGCCGAAGGCTCCAATGAGCGTCTGCATAAAGGTTGCAAGAAGCAGCGAATATCCCGGATTAAAGGTCACCCATACTTCAGTTGCTGCAAACCAGGCGACAGTAGCTAGCAAAGCCGCAATAATGCCAGATGTTGTAATAGTGCCCGAAGGATGGCCCACCAAAAAACCCACAGCAATTGTTGCAATCACAACCCCCATGACAGCCATTCGATTTGTGCGACGCCCAACAAGCATTCCGAAAATTGTTGCTATGGCAGGCAGCGAACCAAAGAGAAGCGCAGTTATCGCTCCAGGAATCTTCACTGATGCCCACGCAAGAGTTCCAGCACAGCCTGGATTGAAAAGAAGTGAAGCTACGACTAATGGAATGAGACGTCGATCAAATTTGAGTTCTCTGAAGGTACTTCGCTGAAAAATGATTAATAGCGCACCTAATAAGACTGCACTTCCGAAGGAACGATAGAAAACAAGGTTCATCGGCGCGACAACCTTAGTCACATCACTTAAGACGGGATAAATAGCCCCACCAATTGTCCACATCCCAAATACGCCAATCCATGTCAATTTGGATTCACGTTTGCTCATAAGCAAATCTGCCTACTTTTTGTAGCGAAGTGGTGTATTTGTGTCATCCTCATAAAGTTTCGCTGGAATACACTCCCCAGCTTTATCACCATAACGAGCACGTGCTCGCCGATAAAGTTGCTCAACAGTGCTTCCAATTTCAAGAGGCACTCCCACCGAGCGCGCAAGATCATTTGCCAGGCGTATGTCTTTACACGCCAACGCAACTGCAAAGCCTTCGTCATAGTCGCCATCGCGAAGTAGAGGGATGATGTCACGCTCCATAATTGTGGAATTCGCAGGAGAACCAACGAGTGCCAATCGCAAAGTTTCCAGATCAACCCCTGCTTTCACTCCGAGCATAAGTGCCTCAACCGATGACATGTAGTAGTTAAACCACAACATGTTCAGAACAAGCTTGACGGCATATCCCGTGCCTTGCTCTCCGCAGTGGAAGAATTTCTCCGAATCACCCATGATGTCAAAGAGTGGCTTTGCTTCTGCAATCTCTTCTGCGCTAGCTCCGCAGAAAATGGACATCGTGCCCTTGTCTGCCCCAACAGACATACCTGCGACGGGTGCATCGATAACTCGAACGCTCTTGTCTAAGTGCTTTGAAACAAGAAGTGCTGTTTCGGGAACAGAAGTAGACATATCAATCCACATAGACCCAGGCTTCATTGCCGATGCCACTCCACCTGCAACCATGCAACTTTCGATGGCTTGAGGAGTTGGAAGCATTGTGATTAAAACATCGGCACCATTTACGCAATCAAGTGCGGATGCTGCCCCTTTAGCACCAGCGCCCATTGGCTTCTTCATGGTTTCTGAGTTGAGATCGAAAACCGTGATATCAACTCCCGCCGTCGCTAAATTTCTCGACATGCTTCCACCCATGCTGCCCGTGCCTATAAATGCAACCTTCACTTCAACTCCTTTAGATGTGTTTTTATACTTGAGAATATTTAGTTGAGATCAACCCACGTGGTTTTCAAAGCACTGTAGTTATCAAGTGCATGCAGCGACTTATCGCGACCAGAACCCGATTGTTTGAAGCCTCCAAATGGAGTAATGACATCGGACATATCAAATGTATTAATCCAGACAGTTCCAGCACGAATATTTCGAGCGAACTTGTGGGCACGGGCTATGTTTCCACTCCATACCGCAGCAGCCAAACCAAACTCGGTGCCATTAGCCATTTCTAAAGCCTCTGCTTCACTCTTCGCTTCCAAAGTCACAAGAACTGGTCCGAATATTTCCTCTTGAGATAGTCGTGAATTGTGCTTTACGCCATCGATCAGCGTTGGCTGGAGAAGACAATCATCAGATGATGGTCCAACTCCTCCAAATACAAATTTCTCCCCCTCAGCACCAACAAGGCTGAGATAAGAATTGACTCGATCGCGTTGAAGTTTGGAGACTATTGGTCCCATTTGAGTCGACGAATCAAGTGGATCACCTACTTTGAATGTCTTGATGAATTCGCCGATACGAGCAAATAGTTCCTCTTTCACGCCGCCTTGAACAATCAGACGACTTCCAGCATTACAGGTTTGTCCTGCGTTGTAATAAATTCCCCATGCAATTGCGGATGCACATGCATCAAGATCCGCAACGTCATCAAGAACCACATGCGGACTCTTTCCCCCAAGTTCGAGTTGCACACTCTTCATATTTGACTCGGCGGCATATTGAAGCATTTTGCGTCCCGTAGCTCCCGAACCAGTAAAGGCGAGTTTGGAAACATCCATATGGCGAGCAAGAGCTTGACCTGCTTGCGCTCCTAAGCCTGTAACCACGTTGAAAACACCATCGGGAAGTCCTGCTTCAGTTGCTAGGCGTGCGAGCAAAAGAGCAGACATCGAGGAATTTTCTGCAGGTTTAAGGACAACGCTGTTGCCCATCGCAAGCGCCGGTGCAATTTTCCACGATGCAATAATCATCGGGTAGTTCCAAGGAACAACGGCTCCCACAACACCAAGTGGCTCTCTAGTTATCATCGCAAGCGCTGTTCGAGGAGCTGGTGCTATCTCGTCATAAATTTTATCTAGCGCTTCGCCATACCATTGGATTGTTCGAGCGGCTCCAGGAACATCCACTGCCAAGGTATCCCCAATTGGTTTTGATGTGTCTAGAGTTTCAAGAAGTGCGAGTTCTTCCTTATTTTCAAGAATAAGTTGCGACCATTTAAGCATCACTGCTTTTTTGTCGCGGGGATTCATCTCGCGCCAGATACCTGAATCAAATGCTCTTTTTGCAGCGGCAACAGCACGATTGATATCTTCGGTATCACCAGCAGCGATTTTGGCATTCAGACGCCCATCGCGTGATGAAATGGAATCGAAAGTTGCGCCACTTGCAGCATCAACATATTTTCCATCAATAAATAATTGAGAAGCAGGCTTAAGCGCTTCTGCTCTTTTAACCCAAGTTGCAACGTCACTCACTTAATTAGCCTCCTCAGGCGACTGATTGTTTAAATACAGAAAGATTAGGCTCAATACCCATTCCGGCTGCATCCGGTACCTGCAACATACCGCGAGCATCAATATCTAGAGGCTTAGCCATCAAGAAGTCACGGCGTTCAATTCCCCAGGTTGGAGGGTCGTAAGGAAATTCGATAAATGGAGCGCCACCGAGACCTGCAGTCACTTGAAGATTGGCAAGAAGGCCGTAACCGTTTGACCAAGTGTGTGGCGTGAAGATTCGATTCTTAGCTTCGGCCAACGAAGCAATGATGCGAGTCCGCTCCAAACCAACAGATAGAACAACATCTGGTTGATAGACATCCAAAGCATCGTTATTGATGAGATTAAGAAGTTCAGGCAATGTCCGAACCATTTCGCCACCGGCGATGCGGACACCTCGACCACGCAGACGTTTGAGTCCGTCAATATCTTCCATAGGAAGTGGTTCTTCAATCCAATAGACGCCAAATCCTGCTGCTGCATCGACGAATTTCATCACTTCAACTAAGTCAAGCGATCTACGTGTATCACCCGGCATGCGCCAAGCTTGATTGAGATCAACCATGATTTCCATGGAATTGCCCACTGCCTTGCGTATTGCTGACAATGTTTGAAGACCTAGATCTAAATCTGTTTGAGGAACGCGAATCTTCATGGCTTTAAATCCACGGTCTCGGATTGCGATTGCCGATTGAGCGCGCTCATCAGCGCTCATCACTGCTCCAGTAGAGGCGTACGCGGGAATCCCCTTCATAGCTCCACCAAAGAGAGTGGCGACAGAAGTCTTATGTGCTTTACCAATTGCATCCCAAATTGCCATTTCAAGTGGCCAATAACGTCCCGCATGAAACGAGATAGTTTCTAATGCACGTACATGTTCTTGGATATTAAATAGGTCTTTACCAACGAAATATTTTTCGTATCCTTCAAATCCGTCCATCATGTCGCCAGATCCGTAGCCGGTTACTCCTCCGTCCGTCTCTACAACAGTAAGGGTCGCATGAAATTCTTTACGTGGGGTTGGGTCCCAATTGGGGCAAAAGGGTGGATCGAGTTTGAGCGTACTGCGCTCAAAACTGATCTTTGTAATTTTCATTAAATTTATTTTCCGATTCTAAAAAATGGATTGGATACGTTTAGCGATGCTTCCATGAAGGTTTCAACTGTTGGAGTTCCATTCTTGCCATTCGTCAACGCTGTAAGCATTGCTTGGCGTTGATTTGCAAAAACTTCCTCTTCATCATTTGCTGATGGATTAATCCACAATGCAGCGATAATGACGAGATCATTCGCAATATTTGGGTCCACCACTCCGAGCCGAAGGGCTTCTCCCACACCAGCTGCGACGCCGGCTTGTGCTGCTCCCCAAGTAAATAATCCATGTTGATCGCTTGCAATCTCGGCCTTATTTACAAAGAGGGTTGGTGGATTGCACGGAACGCCTGTCTGTGCAATCACCATAAAAGGAACGTGCCCTGCCCGTGGGGCAGCGAGGGACGATGCCCACGCTACCCCAGCAGGACCAGATCGGTCGCCAAGAATTGTGTTGGTATGAGCAGCATTCGGCCCAGACCCTACGAAACTTTCACCGATCTGTATATTCATTAGATGAGTCCAACTCCTGCCAACCAGCTCTTAGCAACAGAGTCAGCATCTTCACCAAGAACGTCAACGCGTGCGTTGAGGTTTTGCATAACAGCGTTGCTGATCTTTGAAGCAAGTGGAGAAAGTGCCTTGATGAGTTGTGGATACTTCTTAGCAATCGCATCTGTTGTTGTGATTGCTGCGTTGTATGCAGGGAAGTATGAAATATCTTCTGCTGGAACCGTGAGGCCTAGAGCGCCGATACGTCCGTCAGTTGCGAATACTTCACCAATTCCACATTGACCATTTTGGGTCGCTGCGTAAATTGCACCTGTATCAAGCGTCTTGATGACATCTGATGCTGGAACGTTGTACTTCGCCTTGAAGCCAACAAAACCATCTGGGCGTGAAGCGAATTCAGACTCTACGCACCATGTGCGAGCATCTGCAGGCATCTTTGTTACCAAATCAGAGTATGTCTTGATGCCGTATTTAGTTGCGTTTGCCTTTGTGATTGCAAATGCATATGTATCGTTGAACGAAGTCATTGGCAACCATGTGACCTTAGCGGCCTTATCGCCAGCAACAACCTTCTTGTACAGGGCTGTTGGAGCTAGTGACACATCTGTCTGCTTCTGGTAAACGAGCCAAGCAGTACCTGTGTACTCCCAATAAAGGTTGATTGAACCCTTAACCATCGCTTCACGAGTGGTTGCTGAGCCCTTGATGTTTGTCTTGTCGGTTACTTTTCCACCGTTTGCAAGAATGAATTGCTTAACAATCTTGCTGAGAACGATTGACTCAGTGAAGTCCTTTGATCCCACGATAACGCTGACGCCCTTTAGGGATGTCTTTGATGCTGCGTTTGCCGCAGGTGCCATGGCGCCTGTTGTGACAAGAGCAAGTCCTAGTGCAGCTGCAACTGCAGCTACTTTGATGCGCTTTGCCTGCATTTATTTCTCCTTATTTGTGAGGGTTTGTTTACTGTTTTTTCTTTATTAAATTGCTTGCTCTCGTCCTAAGGTCTCTAGATCCCTCGTGGCCGAAGAAATTCTTCTGCCAACCGAGCGAGCCAGTCCATCGTGAATGCGACGATGACTGTCAACATTCCCCCGGTTAGCAAGACAATTTGTCGGTTCAACTTAAGCCCCGGAATAATCAACATTCCAAGTCCTCCACCGTTTACGAAGACACCAAAGGTGGCAACGCCGACGGTAAGAATCAGTGTGGTGCGCACGCCAGCCAAAATGACCGGAACGGCAAGTGGAATTTCAATCTTCCACAGAGCTTGGCGTGGAGTCATTCCCATGCCAATGGCAGATTCAATAACAAAAGGATCGATTTCTTGAAGTCCAACTACGGTATTTCGGAGAATTGGGAGGATTCCAAAGGCTGCGAAAGTAAAGATTGCGATTGGTTTTCCAAAGCCAAAGAGGATTCCAGAAATAATCAGAATTCCAATTGCGGGAAAGGCTTGACCCACATTTGCGAGCAATAAGACCAGCGGCGTAAATTTCTTAGCTTTCGGCCTGGTCAGCAAAATTCCTGCTGGAATTGCAATCGCGATGATAATCGCTGCGGAAGCAAAAGAGAGGATCAGATGATCTTTAATTGCTTGTGAAATGAAAGGCCAGTTAATTGTTACTGCTTCAATTTTATCTAGTTTGTGATTGCCGATATAGGTAAGCAAAAGACCAAGAACTATGACGATAAGAACTGGTTGAACGAGGAGTGAGCGATTGCGACGGAAAATAAGTCGCGCGGAGGGAGAAAGTAATGATCCCTTTGTTGCACCCTTGTTCGCGATAGCCATTTTTATGCGACCTTCGACCTTGCATGAGTAATCGCCTCTTGGAGTGATTCGAAAGTGAGGTGGCCCTTTGTTCCTACATTTACAACCTTTTCTCCGCCGATGAATTTCTCCATGGCTTCGCGAAGTGTTGCGTCCTCGCTCAACGTCGGACCATCTTTGGTTCCAGGGATGAGTTCAATCGCAGAAAGGGAAACTAGAGCAAGCATGCGAACACTTGCCGCTTCGCCAACAAAGCTCTTCACTTTGTCCGTGGCTGGATTCGAAAGAATCTCTAATGGGGTTCCGTATTGTTCAACGTGAGATTGATCAGAAAGAACAGCGATTCGATCACCCAACAGAAGCGCTTCTTCGAAATCGTGGGTAACAAATACCACTGTCTTTTTAAGCTCACGCTGAAGAGCACGGAACTCTTTTTGAAGCCTTACTCGCGTAATTGGATCGGTTGCGCCAAAAGGTTCATCCATCAGAAGAACGGCGGGGTCAGCGGCTAGCGCGCGAGCAACGCCAACACGTTGTTGCTGCCCTCCCGATAGTTGCTTTGGATAACGACCGCGATATTCCTCAGGGTCAAGGCCTACAAGAGTCAAAAGTTCATCAACGCGCTCACGTATATGCCCTTTATCCCAACCAAGTAATTGCGGAACAGTTGCGACATTTGAACCAATTGTGAGATGTGGGAAGAGCCCGATTTGCTGAATTACATAGCCGATATTGCGGCGCAGTTCATGAGCTGGAGTGTGAGTGACATCTTTGCCACCAATCAGGATTGCACCTGAAGTTGGTTCGATGATTCTATTGATCATCTTCATGGTTGTTGTCTTACCGCAACCTGACGGACCAACAAAGACAACAATTTCTCCAGCTGGAATGTCCAGCGAGAACTCCTTGACGGCATCCTTGCTTTGGTTTGGATATCGCTTCGTTAACTTCTCAAGACGAATTTCTTGTCCTGGTGTTGATGAGTGTGTATTAGCCAATTCGCAGCCCCTTCGCTGTTGTAATTCGCTTTAAGCCAACAAACCCAGCATCGAAGATGAGGGCAATGATTGTTATTCCAAGTGATCCAACGAGAGTCTTATTCATCGAATTGAACGAACCTAATTCAGCAAGTCCGCTAAATACATAATCGCCAAGTCCTGGTCCCCCGACGTATGCAGCGATTGTTGATAATCCAAAGACCAACATGCATGAGACGCGAATGCCAACAATGATCACAGGCCAAGCAAGTGGGAATTGAATCTTGCGAAGAACGGTGAAGGGCTTCATTCCCATTGCTGCTGCAGATTCCATAATGGCTGGATCGACCGATCGAAGTCCCACGATTGTGTTGCGCACCACAGGAAGTTGTCCGTAAAGAACGAGTGCGATTGTTGCTGGTAACCAACCCAATCCAAATGGGCCAATAAAGAAGACCAACATGGCAAGTGATGGAATTGTGTAAACAACTGACCAGAAACCAGTCACAGCTTCAACAAGCGTTGCGCGTTTCCATACAAGTACTCCAGTAAGGACTCCCGTGAATGTGACGATGGCCATAACGAGCAAGACCAACTCAACCTGCGCGATTACGGCGAGAAGAATCTTCTCGTGTTGCAGATGAACGAACTGCCAAAGGTTTGGCGGTTTGATTGTGACCACGGACGGATTCTTGACCTAAGTACAAGGTTGTTGCAATAGGCGCGACGAGAGTTGTACTATTTGCAACAATGTCACCTACGGCATCGCCTCTGCGAAATTCAGGGCTTGAACGCGACCTCGAGATCATCGAGGCTGTCGCGGCGGCCTCACCCCTGCCCCTGCGAAATGGCGATGTGGCAATAAAGACTAATCGCGATAAATCTCAAACCTCACGAGCCATCAACAGGTTGATTGATTCCGGACTCCTGATTCGTTCTGGCCAAGGGGTAATTGTCGGACCGCGCCTTTACGCAATTGCCCGCTTTACTTTTGAGGCGCAACTTGTCGCGATTGCTCGGGGTGAGATGCACGGGCTCGTTCACAAATTCGGCGAAACCGTTCACCTCACCGTTTTGCAGGGTCTCAACGTTGTCACGATTCACTCTGAATCTCCTGCCCACGGTTTCCGTGCGCTTTCCTGGATGGGTGTAACCGCACCGTCTTACATGACATCCTCCGGACGCGTTTTGCTCAGCGGGCTTGCCGATGATCAACTCGAACGCCTCTATCCATTGAAGAAAAGTATTGAAGGCGCACCTGCGCTTTGCCTAACTAAAAATGGTGCGGAACTCTTAAGCGTCATTCATAAGATTCAAAACGATGGTTACGCGACAGTGAATGAAGAATACGAACCAGGGCTTGTTGGAGCATCAGTTCCGATTCGCGATTTTAGTGGCGTCGTTATCGCAGCGCTCAACGTTGCTGCCCCTAAAGCTCGATTTGAAGAACACCTAATTCCTGCCGCAAAAGAAATGGCAAAAGCAGCAAAAAGAATTACTCAAGCTCTTACTTCAACAATCGATTAACTCACCCACAACCGAAAGGCAATCATGACCAGCTTCACTCTTACACCAGGTTCGGTAAATATCCGATTCGGCGCTGGTTCAGTTGCGCAATTGCCCGAAGCCGTTGCTGCGCTCAATAAAGTCAAAGTATTCATCATCACTGACCCAGGTGTGGCGAATGCAGGAGTCCTTGCAAAAGTTGAAAAGATATTGGACGCTGCAGGAATTGCTCATGGAGCATTCGCTGAAATCAAACCTAATCCAACTACAACTTTGATTGATACGGCGGCAAAGGCGGCCGTTGCCTTTGGTGCGGATGCTTTGATCGCGCTAGGCGGAGGATCTTCACTTGATTCTTCAAAGGGAGTCGCTCTCGTCGCAGCTAACCCTACTTTCTCTTCGGCGCAATTTAATTACAGCATTACACCTGATCGCCCTGCACTCCCGATTATTGCGATTCCAACCACCTCTGGAACAGGATCGGAGACCAATAACTGGGGAGTTATCGATGATCCAATCCGCCAGTGCAAGTTCTATGTAGGTGATGCATCGACCACACCCGTTTGTGCGATTCTCGATCCTGAATTAACAATTGGTTTGCCCCCACGCCCGACTGCAGGAACTGGAATTGACGCGCTGACGCATGCAATTGAATCTCTTACATCAAAAGGTCGTACACCTGTTTCGGCTGCTTACGCTCACGAAGCAATCAAGTTAATTTCTAAAGCACTTCCTGTGGCCTTTAAAGAAGGTAGCAACGTTGAGGCGCGTGGTGACATGCTGCTTGGAGCACACATGGCTGGACTAGCGCTAACCCTCTCCGGGCTTGGTCTCGTTCACGGAATTGCTCACTCAGTTTCGGCTCACGTTGGTGCCGCGCATGGAGAAGCGCTCGCCGCTGTCTTGGCTGAAGTAATGGAGTTCAACTCACAAGCTGTTGCCCCAATTTATGCAACTGTTGCAAACGACATGGGAGTTACTGCTGACTCAAAATCTGCGATTGACGCTGTGCGCTCTCTTGCTGACAACATCAATATTCGTCAAAATCTTTCCGTCTTCGGTGTTAAGCCCGAGATGGTCTCCGATATTGCAGACACGACTCTTGCGGATTCAGTTACGGGAAATAATCCAATTGCGCCAAACAAGGAAGATGTCATAAACATTATTTCTTCACGTATTTAATTTATTCACCAATAAAAAAAGGCTCCCAATTGGGAGCCTTTTTTTATTTAACTATTTAGATCATGAACATCCAGAAGTGTTTCCACAACCTTCGCAGACGAAGCATGAACCAGCCATACGCATCTTCACTCCACATGTCATGCAAAGTGGTGCATCTGACTTAACGCCGCTCATCTTTTCGAAGAGCTCCATTGATGAACCGACACCAGCTGTTGAATTGCTTGCAGCAGGTGCTGCCTCAATTTTTACATCCGCAGGCTTTGCCACAACCGCAGGTGCTTTTGGGCTATCAACAACCTTTGGCGCTGCTGCTACTGGAGCTGTTGATGAATTTTCATCAGGTGTGTATTCGCCAGTATCAAGTGCGCGTTGGCGCTCTGATGCTGTGTACAAGCCCATTGCTGAGCGAGTTTCAAATGGGAGGTAATCAAGTGCGAGGCGACGGAAGATGTAATCCATCATGGATTGCGCCATGCGAATATCTGCATCATCTGTCATACCTGCAGGCTCGAAGCGAAGGTTTGAAAACTTCTCAACGAATGTCTCTAGAGGCACTCCGTATTGCAATCCGATTGAGATCGCGATGGAGAATGCATCCATAACACCAGCAAGAGTTGAACCCTGCTTGCCGAGCTTCAAGAAGACTTCACCAAGTGCGCCGTCAACATATGTTCCTGCTGTCATGTAACCCTCTGCACCACCAACACTAAATGATGTTGTGCGTGAAGGACGTGACTTTGGAAGACGCTTACGTGTTGCAACTGGGTGCGTTGCTTCAGCAGCTGATGCGTTTGAATCTGTTCCCTTGTTAGCGCCCTTGCCCTCTGACAAAGGTTGTCCGACCTTACAGTTATCGCGATAAACAGCGAGTGCCTTTAGGCCAAGCTTCCAACCTTGGTAGTAAACCTCTTCGATTTCTTCAACAGATGCATCTGCTGGAAGGTTTACTGTCTTTGAGATAGCACCTGACAAGTAAGGCTGGCATGCTGCCATCATCTTGACGTGGCCCATTGCTGAGATTGAGCGAACACCCATTGCACAATCGAAGATGTCGTAATGCTCGGTCTTGAGACCAGGAGCATCGATGACGTTTCCGTTTGCAGCGATGAATTCAACAATTGCTTCAACAGTCTCTTCTGTGTAGCCGAGCTTGCGAAGAGCCATTGGGATTGTCTGGTTAACAATCTGCATTGATCCGCCGCCGACAAGCTTCTTGAACTTCACAAGAGCAAGATCTGGCTCGATACCTGTTGTATCGCAATCCATCATCAAACCGATTGTGCCTGTTGGTGCAAGAACAGATGCTTGCGCGTTACGCCAGCCGTTCTTCTCACCAATTTCAATTCCCTTATCCCACTCCTTGTTTGCTTCTGACCAAACATCAGCATCAAGTGTTGTTTGTGGCTTTGCAGCATGTGAAGCAGCTTGGTGCTTGCGCATGACGCGTGTGTGGCCTGCAGCGTTACGTGCATAACCGTTGTAAGCGCCAACGATTCCTGCAATTTCAGCTGAGCGACGGTATGAAGTACCTGTCATCAACGATGTGATTGCACCAGCAAGTGCGCGGCCACCATCTGAATCGTATGCAAGGCCTGATGCCATCAATAGTGCACCAACGTTTGCAAAGCCGATTCCGAGCTGGCGGTAATCAACTGTTGTGCGGCCGATTGACTCTGTTGGGAAATCAGCGAAGCAGATTGAAATGTCCATCGCAGTGATGATCAATTCAGTTGCCTTCACAAAGTTCTTAACATCAAATGAACCATCGTTCTTGAGGAACTTCATCAAGTTAAGTGAAGCCAAGTTACAAGAAGAATTGTCGAGTGACATGTATTCAGAGCAAGGGTTAGACGCATTGATGCGACCTGTCTCTGGGTTTGTGTGCCAATCGTTGATGGTGTCGTCGTATTGAATTCCTGGGTCAGCACATGCCCACGCAGCTTCAGCAAGCTTGCGGAACAAGCCCTTTGCCTCAACGGTTTCGATAACTTCACCTGAAGCGCGACCAACGAGACCAAATTGCTCGCCGTTCTCGTATGCCTTCATGAACTTATCGCTCACACGAACTGAGTTATTTGCGTTCTGGTACTGGACGGAGATGATGTCCTTGCCGCCAAGATCCATGTCGAAGCCAGCATCACGCAACGCGCGGATCTTGTCTTCTTCGCGAACCTTTGTCTCAATGAACTCTTCGATATCTGGATGATCAACATCCAAAACAACCATCTTTGCAGCGCGACGTGTTGCGCCACCTGACTTGATTGTTCCAGCCGATGCGTCAGCACCACGCATGAATGAAACTGGACCAGATGCTGTTCCACCTGACTTCAAAAGTTCCTTCGAAGAACGAATGCGTGAAAGGTTTAGTCCTGCTCCTGATCCGCCCTTGAAGATCATTCCTTCTTCGCGGTACCAGTTAAGGATTGAATCCATCGTGTCATCAACAGACAAGATGAAACAAGCAGATACTTGCTGAGGTGCTGCAGTACCAACGTTGAACCACACTGGTGAGTTGAATGAGAAGACTTGGTGCATGAGCATCCACGTCAATTCATGTTCGAAAACTTCTGCATCAGCATCAGTTGCAAAGTAACCATTCTCTTTGCCTGACTTTGTGTATGTAAGTACAACGCGATCAATAACCTGCTTCAGAGACCACTCACGGTTCTCTTGGCCAACTGCTCCGCGGAAGTACTTTGTTGTAACGATTGTTGAAGCATTAACGCTCCAGAAATCTGGGTACTCGACGCCTCTTTGTTCGAAGATAACTTCGCCGCTCTTCCAGTTTGTTTGCACAACATCGCGACGTTCCCATGTCACCTCGTCGTAAGGATGCACACCTGCGGTGGTGTAAATCCGATCAATTGTTAGACCCTTGCCGAGAACCTTTTTAGTTGCGGCTGGCTTGTTCACGATAGACATGCGTTTATTTCTCCAGATTCATTCTTATTATTACTAGTGAGTGGTGAGGGTTTGATCTTTTACTTGATTGTTAACTTTTTGTTCCGTCTTTGAAGGAGCTGCGCGGAGAAGTGCGATCTCACCTTCGAAATCTTCAAGAGAGGCAAAGTTACGGTACACAGATGCATAACGTAGGTAAGCCACCTCATCGAGTTCACGGAGTGGCGCGAGGATTGCCATTCCGACTTCTTGTGCTTCAACTTCTGCTGATCCATCTAGGCGAAGAGCTTCTTCCACGCGCTGAGCTAACAACGCATAGTCATCATCATTTACAGGACGTCCCTGGCATGCCTTGCGGACACCCGAGATGACCTTTTCGCGACTAAATGGTTCGGTGGCACCTGAACGCTTTATGACCAACAAAACCGAAGTTTCAGAGGTCGTGAAGCGGCGGCCGCATTCAAGACATTCACGGCGGCGACGAATGAGTGAGCCGTCATCTGCGGGACGCGAATCAACGACTCTAGAGTCATCGTGTCTGCAGAATGGGCAATTCATTGGTGAAGCCTTCCTAAATGTATGTGAACGAGAGTTGAACTGTGTGCCTGCTGGGGATTGAAGCAAGGCTCGAACCATAGCGTGTTTGGTAGTAAAACCACACCATATGGGCGTATTTCTTGAGGAAGCCCCTAGATGTTGTGGTAACTCTACACCCGCAGTGGAGACTTTGCCCCCGACACGCCGTGCCCATCGATTGCCCCAACGCTGTCAAGTATGCACTTCCCCACTGACAAGCCCTTTAAGCGGCCCGCGAGCGCAAATCAAGCTTAGATCGTGGCCCCAGTCGGAACGGGCCGATCCTCCAAGATTTCCCACTCGGAATCGGTAAATAAACGCGAACGAATCAAAAATCGCCTTCCCTCAGGGGACTCCAAGGAGAATCCGCCCCCTCTTCCATCGACGACATCAACAGTCAGATGGGTATGTTTCCAATATTCAAATTGAGAAGCTGACATCCAAAAACCAATTGGTTCTTGAATGCCAGCAACTATTAAATCTCCCAGCTTTACATCTTGTCCGCCTACGCGAAATTCACCAGCTGGGTAACACATCGGAGAAGATCCATCACAGCATCCGCCGGATTGATGAAACATCAACGGCCCGTGCATCGTCCTCAACTTGCGAAGGAGCTCGCAAGCAGATTCCGTTAACTCGACGCGTGATGGAATCTCCTCATTCATGAATGTATTAAACCACCGGCTTAAAAGAATCCAAGCTTGTTCTCGTTATACGAAACAAGAAGATTCTTTGTCTGCTGGTAATGATCAAGCATCATTGCATGATTCTCTCGGCCGATACCTGATGCCTTATAACCACCGAATGCTGCTCCTGCAGGGTATGCGTGGTAGCAGTTGGTCCATACACGTCCTGCTTGGATTTCACGTCCTGCGCGGTATGCAACGTTTCCGTTACGACTCCATACGCCGGCGCCAAGTCCATACAAGGTGTCATTTGCAATCGACATAGCCTCATCAAAACCATCGAACTTTGTCACCGAAACAACAGGTCCAAAGATTTCTTCTTGGAAGATACGCATCTTGTTGTTACCTTCAAAGATTGTTGGGGTTACATAGAAACCACCAGAAAGTTCGCCGCCAAGATCTGCGCGAGCGCCGCCGGTAATTACCTTTGCACCTTCCTTTTGACCAATTTCGATGTAGGAAAGAATCTTCTCGAGTTGATCATTTGATGCCTGCGCACCAATCATTGTTGAGAGATCCAATGGGTGTCCCTGAACAATTGCCTTTGTGCGGGCTGTGACATCTCCGAGGAATTTGTCATAAATACCAGCCTCAATTAGGCCACGTGAAGGACATGTGCAAACTTCGCCTTGGTTCAAAGCAAAGAGAGTAAAGCCTTCTAGAGCCTTGTCGTAGAACGCATCGTCCTTGTCGGCAACGTAATTGAAGAAGATATTTGGTGACTTTCCACCGAGTTCCAAGGTAACAGGGATGATGTTCTCTGCTGCATATTGCATGATCAAACGACCGGTTGTTGTTTCACCGGTAAACGCGATCTTTGCAATGCGAGGAGATGAAGCAAGAGGCTTTCCAGCTTCAACACCAAATCCATTAACGATGTTAAGAACACCTGCTGGCAAAAGGTCTGCAATCAATTCATTCAAGAACATGATTGATACAGGTGTCTGTTCTGCTGGCTTCAACACAACGCAGTTTCCTGCAGCGAGCGCCGGAGCCAATTTCCAAACAGCCATCAAGATTGGGAAGTTCCACGGAATGATCTGTCCGACCACACCTAGAGGCTCATGGAAGTGATATGCAACTGTGTCATTATCAAGTTGGGTTGATGATCCTTCTTGCGCGCGAATGCATCCGGCGAAATAGCGGAAGTGATCGATTGCTAGAGGAATATCAGCATTGATTGTTTCGCGAATTGGCTTGCCGTTATCCCATGTTTCTGCAACAGCGATAGCTTCAAGATTTGCTTCCATACGATCGGCAATTTTGTTAAGAATAATTGCGCGTTCAGTTGCAGATGTCTTTCCCCACGCTGGTGCTGCCTTATGAGCTGCATCCAAAGCAAGATCGATATCTGCTGAATTTCCACGGGCAACTTCGCAAAATACT
>CAIUFY010000150.1 GCA_903898555.1 uncultured Actinomycetes bacterium | reverse complement strand
CCCTTCCATCTCCAATCGGGCAATCCTGCAATATTTGCACTTAGAGCGGTTCTTGCGGCAACAATGTCACCTTCCTGGGGAATGTATGCCGGATACGAACTTTATGAGCACATTCCTTTCAAAGATGGTGGCGAGGAATATCGTGATTCAGAAAAGTACGAAATTAAAGTGCGTGATTGGCAAGGCGCCCGAAAAGCCGGTCTCTCTTTAGAACCATTTGTCGCTCAACTAAATTCAATTCGCAAGGGGCATATTGCACTTCAACGCCTGCGAAACCTTGAATTTCACCCTACCGATAATGAAAATATAATTGCATATTCAAAGCGTGAGGGCAGCGATTTAATTCTTGTTGTTGTGAATCTGGATCCAGCAAAGCCTCAAGAAACCATGGTTCATTGGGATATGTGGTTCCTCGGATTTGAGGCGGACACTTTCGAAGTTACTGATTTGCTTGACGGAAAACGCCACACTTGGCATCCACACACCTTTGTTCGACTCAATCCGGGACGTCCAGATGGAAAAGTTGCGCACATCGCACAGGTGACACTCAAGTGATGAGAAAATTTTTCTCTAAGAAAAGTGGCGCGGAAGTAAGCTTTCAATCGCCTCCCGCCGGGTATTTGAATCCAAACTCAACTTTTGGTGAAGTGGATCTTTACCTCATTGGCGAAGGACGTCACGAACGCCTTTGGGAAGTGCTCGGGGCGCATGTAATTCGTGATGAAGCAGGCGAGCTGCTTGGCACAGCATTCTCAGTTTGGGCGCCAAATGCACGGGCAGTTTCACTCATTGGTGATCACAATTTCTGGGATAAAGCAGCGCATCCAATGATTCCCCTTGGATCAAATGGGATATGGGAAGTATTTGCCCCTTCTGTTGGGGCTGGTACAAAATATAAATTTGCGATTCAAGGACCAGATTGGCGTTGGGTTGATCATGCCGATCCGCTCGCTCAAGCGACAGAGATTCCGCCACTAACAGCCTCAATCGTTCACGAGTCAAATTATTCTTGGCAAGACGACGCCTGGATGAAGACTCGCAGCGAATACCAATCTTGGCGTGCACCAATAAGCATCTACGAAATCCACTTGGGTTCATGGCGCCCTGGTCTTTCTTATCAACAACTTGCGGTCGAGCTCACTTCTTACATCCTTGAGCAAGGATTCACCCACGTTGAACTTCTTCCTGTCATGGAACATCCATTTGGCGGTTCATGGGGCTACCAAGTCACTTCACTATTCGCACCAACTTCGCGATTTGGCTCACCTGACGATTTTAAGTTTCTCGTTGATACTCTTCATAAAGCCGGCATTGGCATCATCTTGGATTGGGTTCCAGCGCACTTTCCTAAAGATGAATGGGCTCTTGCAAAATTTGATGGGACTGCCTTATATGAACATGAAGATCCACGACTCGGAGAACATCCGGATTGGGGTACATTAATTTTCAATTACGGACGAAATGAGGTTCGTAATTTTCTCGTAGCAAGTGCTCTGTATTGGTTGCTCGAGTATCACATCGATGGAATCCGCGTCGACGCCGTAGCTTCTATGCTTTATCTAGATTACTCCCGCAAAGAGGGCGAATGGTTGCCAAATAAATTTGGTGGTCGCGAAAACTTGGAGGCTGTGGCTTTCCTACAAGAGGCAACTGCTACTGCTTACCGCGAGGCTCCAGGAATCATGATGATTGCAGAAGAGTCAACCGCATGGAGTGGGGTAACAAAACCAACAAGTGAAAACGGACTTGGCTTTGGTTTCAAGTGGAATATGGGCTGGATGCATGACACTCTCGAATATATCCAGCATGAACCAATTCATCGCATGTATCACCACGACGAAATCACATTTTCAATTTTGTATGCGTGGTCTGAAAACTTCATGCTCCCGCTTTCGCACGACGAAGTAGTTCATGGAAAAGGATCGCTTTTGGATCGCATCCCTGGCGATCGCTGGCAAAAACTCGCAACCTTGAGGGCGCTTTATGGCTTTATGTGGGCTCACCCAGGCAAGAAGCTTTTGTTTATGGGATGTGAATTTGCACAAAACAATGAGTGGAGCGAATCTCGCTCTCTCGATTGGCACTTAACTGAATTCGGCGAACATCGAGGCGTTCAGGCATCGGTAAAAAAGATGAATGATGTCTACCGCGCAAACTCAGCAATGTGGGAGCGAGATACTTCCCCGCAAGGCTTCACATGGTTAGTCGGCAATGATGGCGCGGGCAATACGATGGCATTTGCGCGCTGGTCTGAACATGGAGATTGCGTTGTCGCAATCACAAACTTCTCGCCCGTTCCTCACGAAAACTATTCAGTTCCACTCCCTCGAGCTGGCAAATGGATAGAAATTCTCAACACAGATGAGATTGAATTTGGCGGAAGCGGAGTGAGTAACAAAGAAATCAATTCAAGCGAAGGCGTTCCGACGATACTTCGAGTTCCGCCCCTGGCGACAATCTGGTTAAAGCTCGCTTAAAACTATTTCTGCCCGACTCGATTTGGATTTCCCAAGTAAGCAAATTTAGCCACCAACATAAGGGCTAATCCTGGAACGAGAAGAGCAATTGTTATTGAGGTGGCTTGAGCAATCCATGAAATAATCAGTTTTGCTCCGAAAATCATTACAGTATTTGCAAGATTGAGCTGAGAAACTACTTCACTTGCCTTGAGAGGGCTTCTGCGATTAGCAACGGTGGTAAATATCGGAGCCATAAAGGAAGTACCTAGCCCTGCAAATGCGAATGCGATCACTTCGCACGTAAGCGCTAATCCTGAGCCTCTCCCGGAAAGAAACCAGGCAAGCTGACTGAAGAGAATAAATCCCCCGCCACCGGCAAGGGCAGCTAAGCGAATCCAAAATCTCTCAGAGCGGTAACGAATCAATCGAACGATATACATGCGCCCTAAAATCATCCCTGCAATCAAAGATAGGTAGGCCAAGACGCTCGCACTCTTTCCTGCGCCAATTTCCTGATTTGCCACCAGTGTTGACCAATCGCCGCTTGCGAATTCAATAAATGTTCCGAGCGCAAACGCCACAATAATCGACTTATCAAATGTAAAAATACGACGAAGCCGGGCAAGAGAAATACGTTCCATCGTCACTGACTCGTTGGACTTTTTCGCAAAGTTTGCGCGCCCTGCTCGAATGAGAAACATAGTTGAAACCCAAGTAATAGCCATCAAGACATCAATGTGCCAAGCAAATGAAACTCGGGATGTAACCAAGAGCGCTGTTGTTACCGTAGCAAGAACACCCATACTCCATGATCCATGCATCCTTGGAAGAAGCAATTCACCGCTTTCGTCCTGACGCTGAAGAGTTTGAGTATGGAGAGCAATATTGTGAGATGAAAAGGTAATCGCAATAATAATATTTACACACGCGTATATAGCCGGAGTGTGGATGTGTGGCAAACTCGCAATAAGAATATACAGAGCTGT
>CAIUFY010000149.1 GCA_903898555.1 uncultured Actinomycetes bacterium | reverse complement strand
CAGCGTGTGGTGGTGGATTATCGAATATTGCAAGAAGCCCCTAGCCAATTTATTTCAGCGGGAATTGGTGATGTGCTTTCCTGTCACACTGCCTATGCAGATTGGAAGATGGCCGCCTCACTTGGAAAATCAATCCCCTGGGACGCGGAGGCCGCTCAAGCATCACTAAAGTATATGGATGTTTTGGAATCTATTGCTCCCGAGATTGCCAAGCAATCAACTCATGGAATCAAAACTTTGATGGAGTTGTATAGAGAAAATGGGTGGTTGAGCCATGAAGTCGGCCACGCCAGATTTGAAGAAGGAAGCGAACATTTCTTTGCGTACACCTTTGAAAATGTTACCGGTCGAACAATTTTGCATGGAGAGCTGGTCACAATGGGCGTGCTGATTATTTCGGCGCTAACAAGTAATAATTACCAACGGGTTAAGTCAATCGTGCAAAATGCCAAAACTTTACATCGACCCGAAGATGTGGGCATAACACCACGGGAGATAGAAGAAACTCTTTATGCAATGAGAGAGTTTTCTATCGCAGAAGATTACTGGTACTCGTGGGCTCATGTTTTAGATATAGGCAAGAGCGAGGTCACAGAATCTCTTAAGGCTTTGGATTTCTAGTTAAAAGCTCTTCCCATGAGTAAGGCGTCGCCTTTAATTTGCAAGTCTTTAAAACCAAGCTTCCGATAGAAGCTTTGAGCTCGCAGGTTAGAGATTCCTACGCTGAGATGTACCCCTGAGGATCCTGCAGCGATGAGCTTTTCGAAGAGCATTTGAGTCGCAGTTCCGCCAACACCTTTGCCTTGGATTTTAGGAAGTAGATCAATATGCATGTGGGACGGGAATTCATTCGAAACCGCATCGGGTGCAATTTCTGGACTATGGACCATAAAAAATATCTCTAAATCACTGGGCTTGAAATTGGGGTGTGCAAACTGATATCTAGCCTGCAGCGCAGGCCAATAGTCCTCGGCAAGCTTGGCCTCGAATATCTTGGTATCAAGGGCAGCGAGTATGTACCCACATGGTTCAGGGGCGGTGATTGCAACGGAAAATTCTGGAGAGAATTCGAGATATGGCGCGACATAGACCCTGCCGAGTATCTCGGGGTCAAAGAAATGATCCGTGGCATCCGCTCCGGAATTCCCCGTTTGTAAACAGACATTTAATAGAGGTAGCAAATCATTCATCGTTGCTTGCCTGATTGAAATATTTGGAGCAAGATTGAGGGAGTCCACTGATAAATCATAATTGATTGGGGAAATTCCTCCTTGAACCCTGCGAGGCCAACGGCTATGAAATACATCGCAATGGACTGCGGTGGCACGAAGTTGCAGACTGTCATCCATAGGCCCGAGGTGCCAGTCGAAACGTTGGAATCTATCGGCGTCGGCCATGGGTCAGGCAACCTGACGGCGCGGCTGATTACTGCTATTTGCGCCGCTCTGCCTCGCAGCGATGAGACATTCGACGTAGTTGCCATCTGTCTGGCTGCAATTCCCGTTGCAATAGTAGAGCGAGATCGCATCGTTTCCGCAATTATCAAATCGGTTAAGACTAAGAAGGTCATTTTAAGTACCGACACCCTGGCTGCGTATTTCGCCTGCTCAATGGGTGAGGATTTAGTGATCGCCATCGGAACGGGTACGACAGCCCTCTTTGAAGTGGATTCCCAGTTGGTGGAGATCAGTGGCCTCGGATATTTATACGGGGATGAAGCCAGCGCTTTCTGGCTAGGAAAAGAAGGTATTAACTCCGCTCTTAAGTTTCACGACGGTCGAGGAGAAAAGACGCAGTTGTTAGAGGCAGCCTTAAAGCACTTTAACACCAGTGCTTTTGATCTCACCAACCTTGTTCATCAATTGGATCGACCAGTACCAGCAATATCAGAGTTTGCTCAGAATGTTATCGGACTTGCAGAGAGTGGCGACGCGGTGGCTCAGGAAATTGTAGAGAGTGCATGTGAAGAGATTTGGAAGATCGCCAGCGCTGCTCAAAGCAGAACAGCGATCACCTCAGTAAAACTCATTGGCGGATTGATTGCACATAGTGATTTCTATTTTCAAGCTATATCAAACCTGCTTAAATTCAAAGATCCAAAGCTAAAGGTCGAACGTCCGTTCGCGACTCCAATTTTCGGTGT
>CAIUFY010000148.1 GCA_903898555.1 uncultured Actinomycetes bacterium | reverse complement strand
TTGCGTTCGCCGAAGAGGCGCATCAAGGCAGGAACGAGTAGCCCACGAACAATCGATGCATCAACCAAGATGGCGAAAGCAACGCCAAACCCAAGGGTCTTAATGGAAGTAACCCCACTTGTTAGGAATGCAGCGAAGACAATTGCAAGCAACATTGCTGCAGCTGTGATGATGCGTGCAGAGCGTTGCAGGCCAGTTGCCACGGCTTCGACGTTGTTCTTTCCAGCATCGTGCTCTTCCTTGATTCTTGAAAGTAAAAATACTTCGTAGTCCATAGAGAGTCCGAAAGTAACAACGGCTACCAAAATAACCATCGACGTATCTATGCTTCCTGTAACAGTGAACTTTCCTACAAGCCACATGAGATGACCTTCAACAAAGATCCATGTCATTGCACCCATCATTGCTGAAAGTGAAAGTACATTCAGGAGCACGGCTTTGATTGGCAAAATAATTGAACCAGTAAACAAAAAGAGGAGAATCAATACCCCAAGCACAATCCATCCCAACGCAAATGGAAGGGTGCGGGCGATTCCGTTTTGGCTATCTGCATAGTCAGCTGCAACACCACCTACAAGCGTGCCTTGCGGATGAGGCAGTGCTCGAATCGCATTTATCATTTTTTCTGCTTCAGGTGTTCGAGATCCCATGGAATGAATTGCCGTGAATCGAACTGTTTCACCAGAAACTTCACTTGGATTTACTCGGACAACTCCAGGAACTTTTGCGACCTGATTGGCAAAATCTAGAATCTGAGTACCCATGGATGCTCCGTTGGGAATAATAAACTCAATTGGATTTCCTTCTTGGCCAGGAAAATACTTTGTCATTATTACTGCTGTTTGGGCAACTGGTGCGCTAGCAGGCATTACTCGGCTATCGACCTGTGAGAAGACAACGCTCTTAATTGGCGCGGCAATGATCCCGAGAACGATAAGAGAAAGCACAACAACTGTTACTGGGCGACGCATAACAAATCTTGCTGTCTGTGCCCAACGCCCATCTTCTTTCGGGGTAATCGCACTTTTGCGAACAACAAGCTTGTCAACGCGGTGGCCAAGCATTGCCAGAATTGCAGGCAGAGGAATTAACGCTCCAAGTATTGCCATCGCAACAACGGTGACTCCGGCGTAGCCAAATGACTTCAAGAACATTTGTGGGAAGAACATCAATGATGCGAGAGTGATGATGACCGTGATTCCTGAATAGAAAACAGTTTTACCTGCTGTTGCAACCGTTTTAACAATTGCATCTTCAACAGACTTTCCGTGATGAATTTCTTCACGGAAGCGATTCACAATGAGGAGTGCGTAATCGATTCCAAGCCCGAGTCCCATTCCCGTGATGAGATTGAGAGCAAAAATTGAAACTCCAGTAAATAATGTAATGAGATAGATGAAGAAGAAAGCTCCGAGGATGGCACTTAATCCAACGACAAGTGGCATCGCAGATGCGACCAGACTTCCAAAAACGAAAGCTAAGAGAATGAAAGTTAAGGGAATTGAAATTGATTCAGCTAAAGCAAGATCCTTGGAAATCTTGGTACTTATGGCGTAATTAAAGACAGAGACTCCGCCTGCATAGACCTTAAAACTTTTATATGTGCCGGCATATTTTGTCGAAAGTAATTTACCGAGGTCTTTGGCCTTGAACGCATCGGCTTCAGTTGAATAAATAAAAATATATGCAGCTTTTTTATCGTTGCTCTCAAGGGTTGGAGCGCCACCTGCGCTCCAGTATGAAAGAGTTCGAGCGACGCCAGGTTCGGCTTTAATTGCACTTTCCAGCGCAGTGGCATCTGCAATCGCAGTGGGGCTCGATACATCGTTTGATGACCGGACAACGAGAAGCGCTGCTGGGTCTTTTACGTGGAATGTATCGCTGAGGTAAGTGGATGCTTTAGCAGAGTCACTCTTAGGATCGGAATATCCACCGCTATCTAGCTTTGAAAAGGCGAGAGAACCGACTCCTCCAGCAGTAAGGACCGCAACAATGAAGAGTGCAAAGACTGATTTTTTGCGGCGGACAATGAACTTTCCAAGGCTTGTAAACATAAAGCAATTCTGCCATCGATAGGTGTCGTCATTGACCGGAGTACACTTAAACTGTGAGCGAAAAAATAA
>CAIUFY010000147.1 GCA_903898555.1 uncultured Actinomycetes bacterium | reverse complement strand
TGTGAGGAGAGTCAACTCATCAATGAAATCAAAGCCGATAGTCAGTTCTCCACTCGCGGCACTTTTGTGGAGGAATTTAAGCGATTCAGAAAGGGAGGTTTCCGCATCTTCCCGATCTCCAATGTTTGCACCTCTGCTCTGATACGCAGAGGAGGTGAGAATCATTTGGGTTGCCGGATCGATTTCACTCAATCTTGCTATTTCCAAAGCTAGGGCTGCTCGCCTTTGCAAAAGTGCGTCAAGATGTTCCCAGCTTGTCTCAACTCGATGGTGGCAGCGATCCAACCTGGTCGCCGAAAAAGAGAGATACCAAGCTAGAAGTAAAACAATAAGGATGATGACTAAAACAGTATTACTCATTTCGCAGCCTTCTCCATCCTCTATTTTCAGACGCCAGAGTGACTTTCGCGCCGCCAGCAACAGCTACTTCGTAAACATCCAGAATCTGCGCTGCTACAGATTTCCAGTCAAATATCTTTGAGTATTCAAGCCCGCGCTCTGAGAGAGATACTCGCTCTTCTTCATTTCTTAGAAGTTTGATAACTACTCTTGCTAAATCGTTAGAGGATTCATTCTCAAATAAAGCACCGAACTGCCCTGACTTCAAGAGATCACTAAATGCCTGGATATCACTGGCAACTACCGTGCTTCCTCCTGCCATCGCCTCGGCAAGAATGATTCCAAAAGATTCACCGTGAATATTCGGTGCAATGTATAGGTCGACTGACTTGAAGAAGTCTGCTTTTTCTTCTTCAGTCAAACGTCCGAGAAATCTAATTCTATTTCTAAGAGAGGGGTCAACATTTTTAAGAACTAATTCTTGGTCACCTGGTCCAGCAACTAATATCTGTGCATCAGGAACGCTCCGAAGTATCTCCGGTAGGGCTGCTAATAGAACTGCCAATCCTTTTCGAGGTTCATCAAAGCGTCCTAGAAAACCTAGAGTGTTGGGTCTATACCAATCAGGGTTTTTCATTCCTCCCACATATTTGCTGGCATTAATACCATTTGGGATAACGACCGCTTCTGTTTCAAAGTGAACTTTGAGAGTTTCGCGAGCCATTTCACTAACAGCTATTCGCGCGCTCAACTTTTCAAGTATTGGCTCAAGGATTGGCCCGATTGCATAAATTGCCTTCTGCTTTGGTGCGCTTGCATGAAAGGTTGCAACCATTGGACCATCTGCTGCTACACACGCCAACAGTGAAAGAGAAGGAATCGCAGGCTCATGCAGGTGAAGTAAGTCGAAATCCCCTGTCGAGATCCATTGTCTAACACGAGATGTCGCAATCGGACCAAAGAGAATTCTCGCCACTGCTCCGTTAAATGGAATTGGTACAGGCCGGCCTGCTGGAACAACCCAGTCCTCGACAATTGAACTCTCATCAGAAACTGGAGCAAGAAGAGAAACTTCATGACCCTCTGATTGAAAATATTCGGCAAGTTCTTTCATGTGAATCTGAACTCCACCAGGTGTATCCCAGCCGTAGGGACAAACCATTCCTATTTTGAGTTTTTTATTCATGCGCGCTCTTCAAAATCGCCATCAATCCAGATGCGTTGAAGCATGTGCCAGTCAACTGTCTTCTCGTGAATATGGCCCGCAAACCGATTCGCGCTCTCTTGAATCATAAAAGCAATCTTCTCTTGCTGGGAACCTTCACTCGGTATCTCGATTGGTTTTTGGAAGACAATTCGAATCTTCTTCGCCTCATAACTAACGAAAGCCGTAATAAGTGGAGCCCCAGTTTGAATCGAGAGCACTGCAGGTCCAACTGGCATTCGGGCTGGAAAGTCAAGGAAATCGACATCTACTCCAGACTTGGACAAGTCTCTATCGGCGACAAGTGCCACCAATCCGCCTGATCGCAATCTCTGAGAGAGAGTTCCAAGTGAGCGCGCACTTGCATCCAAGACTTCCATGCCGACAGCCTCGCGATACGCCAAGAACTTTCGAAATAGTTTTTCAGGCTCTAGGTGCTCGGCAACAGTTACGACTTTATATCCAAGAGCACAAAAATATGCGCCTGCATGATCCCAATTGCCAGCATGAGGAAGGGAAACGATGCAACCTCGGCCGTCGTCAATTGGATCAGTTAAGAAGTGTTGATTTTCCACAATGACATCGGCGATGATTTTCTTCGTACTCCAAGACGGCAATCTAAAAGTGTCACACCAATATCTCAAATACGAACGCATTCCAGCTTTTACCAAGGCTTCTAAATCCCCTTTGCTCAATTCGGGGTGAACGCGTGCATAATTTGATCGAAGTCTTTCAATTTGTTTGCCGTTGCGCGAGTAAATCTGATCAGCAGCAATTTGAGCAAGTGAGTAGGCAATCTTTTCGGGGAGCATGCGAACGATAAACCAAGCTGTGCTGTACGCCCAATACGTTAAGTTTTTCATCTAGTTGCCTTGTAAACAATTAGAAGTCGTTCTCCGACCGTGTATATGCAAGCCAAGAGCAAGAACCACATTCCAATTGCAAGTGAGTACGGAAGAGATAATCCTGCAAGACCGATAGCGGCAAAGGAGATCACCATTCGCTCTGTTCGTTCAGCAAATCCGCCGTTGCAGACAATATCCAAAGATTCTGCCCTGGCCTTTATGTACGAAACAAGGTTTCCTGCCAGAAGTGACGCGAGTACAACAGGCAAAAGTCGATCGTTTTGTTGAGCAAGAAAATACGCAACTGATCCTAAAACCGCGGCATCTGTGATTCGATCTAAAGTGGAATCTAGAAGCGCTCCCCACTTCGATCCTGTTCCAGATAGACGAGCCATAGTTCCATCAAACATGTCACTAAGGATGAAGAGAATCGTCACGAGAACTCCTGCTAAAAATCTTCCTCGCGAAAAGAAGTAAATTGCCGAGATTGAGGAGCCGATTGCACCGATTGCGCTAACCGCGTTCGCTGTAAGGCCAAGGCGAAGCAGCCCTCGGCAGACCGGAGTAATTATCCGCGTGACAGGCGCCCTCAAAGAGTTCTGAAGCATCAGTCTCATCGTAGGCTTTTCCCCTGTGAGCGACCTAATTTCAGTATCAGTTATCGGCAAGTCTTCGCTCGATTTGGCGACTTCGCTCAATTTAACCTCCTCTCCACTTGAAGGGGCGGATCTGGCAATCTTTATTGTCAGTGCGGTCGACGGGATAGTGCGGGCAGATATTGACTCGTGGCTTTTTGCCCGAGAGATGTACATCCCCTCGATCGTTGTTATTTCTGAAACCGATAACGCTGACTTGGATTTTGATGACATGACAGCCATTGCCTCCAAAATGCTCGATCCTGTCGCGACGAGATATCTTGTTCTTCATGGTGATGCCGGTGATCCCACGGCCCTCATTGACTTAACAACTTTAAAAATCCTTGATTACTCCTCTGGAGTGGTTCAAGAAATTGAGAGCGATGCGGAACACAAAGAGCTTGTTGGCGAATATGTAATGGAGTACCAAGAGTTACTTGAACAATCAGGTGATGATGGATTCACTAGAGGACTTCTATTTCCCGCATTGCCGTGGATAAAAAGTTCACGCCTCGGACTTGATCAGATTGTCGAACTAATTAATCTCATTCCAACCGGCAGCTAGAGCACTTCGAGTATCTTGCAATAATTGTGGAAGTACTTTTGTTTGACCAATGATTGGCATAAAGTTTGCATCACCAGCCCACCGCGGCACAACATGTTGGTGGATATGAGCGGCAACTCCGGCACCAGAAACTGCACCTTGATTCATTCCTAAATTGAAACCGCTTGCGTTTGAAACTTTTCGCAAAACTTTCATGCTTTGCGCAGTCAACTCTGCAATTTCATTTCTCTCAGAGATGCTTAAATCCGTTAGGTCGGCAACATGGCGATAAGCGCAGACTAGAACGTGACCTGCGTTGTAGGGATAGAGATTCATTACAACATAAGCCTCTTTGCCACGAAAGACCACAAGCCCTTCTTCATCAGACATAGAGGGAACAGCGCAGAACGGACAAGCCACATCGTTTCCAGGAAGCGGACGATTTTCACCATCCAGATAACTCATTCGATGAGGCGCCCAAAGTCGTGACCAACTGTCAGGCATTCCTGCGCCGCCGGTTAGTTCAGACATCTCTATATCTGCTTACGTTCTTTTACTACGCTCAGGATTTCAACAATGGCATCTTCAATTGAGATTCCATTCTTTTGCTCGCCATTTCGATATCTAAAGGAGACAGTGTTCGCCGCTTGATCCTCTTCGCCAGCAATCATCATGAACGGAATCTTTTCGAGTTGAGCATTTCGAATCTTCTTCTGCATTCGTTCATCGGCTGTATCGACATCGATTCTGATTCCAGCTTTACGCATCGTTGCAGAAATATCTTGAAGATATGGAAGGAAAGCTTCGGCTACTGGAATAGCGCGAACTTGGACTGGCGCCAGCCATGGAGGGAAAGCCCCGGCGTAATGTTCGGTTAGAACACCAAAGAAACGTTCGATTGATCCAAAGAGGGCACGGTGAATCATCACTGGTTGCTGCCTTGAACCATCACTCGACTGATATTCCAAATCAAATCTTTGCGGTAATTGGAAATCAACCTGGATTGTAGACATCTGCCATGTGCGGCCAATTGCATCTTTTGCCTGTACCGAAATCTTAGGACCGTAGAAAGCGGCGCCACCTGGGTCTAATACGAGCTCCAAATTTTGCTTCTCTGCGGCCAATCGAAGTGCTTCAGTAGCAGCTTCCCAATCCTTATCTTCGCCTACTGATTTCTCGGGATTGCGGGTGGACAATTCGAGATAGAAATCGTCAAGACCGTAGTCACGAAGCAGATTTAAAACGAAAGTAAGAAGTGAGTCCAACTCCCCTGGCATCTGATCTTTTGTGCAATAGATGTGCGCATCGTCCTGGGTAAAACCACGGGCACGCGTGAGACCATGAATAACTCCGGACTTTTCATATCTATATACAGTTCCAAATTCGAAAAGTCGCAACGGCAACTGTCTGTAAGAGCGACTGCTGGACTTGTAAATCAAATTGTGAAATGGGCAGTTCATCGGCTTCATGTAATACTTTTGGCCGGCCTTCTTAATGGTCCCATCTGCATGGAGTTCTTCATCCATAATCATCGGTGGATACATGCCATCGGAATACCAGTCCAAGTGTCCTGATGTTTCAAACAACGCCGCTTTTGTTAGGTGAGGTGAATAAACAAACTCATAGCCTTCTTCTTCGTGGCGGTGGCGTGAATAATCTTCCATTGCCCGACGAATAATTCCCCCCTTGGGGTGGAAGACTGCAAGACCGCTTCCAATTTCATCTGGGAAAGAAAATAGATCTAATTCAGTTCCAAGCCTGCGGTGATCGCGCTTTTCCGCCTCTATCAAAAGTGCAAGATGCGCGTCGAGCTCCTCTTGTGAAGGCCATGCGGTTCCATAAATTCGTTGCAACATCGGATTCTTTTCAGATCCACGCCAATACGCTGCGGCCGTTCTCATCAACTTAAATGCTGGAATGTGCTTTGTGGATGGTAGATGTGGTCCTCGACATAGGTCCGCCCAAACGGGTTGGCCGTCGCGTCCGAGATTGTCGTAAATTGTTAATTCTGCTCCGCCGACTTCAACACTAGATTCGTCGTCGCTGCCAGATTTCAAGCCAATGAGTTCGCATTTGTAAGGCTCGTGAGCTAACTCTTTGAGCGCATCTGCTTCGGATGTGACTCGACGGCGAAAACGTTGACCAGCCTTAATGATTTTACGCATTGATGATTCAAGCTTTTCCAAATCATCGGGAGTAAAAGGTTTTTCCGGATCAAAGTCATAATAGAAGCCATCGGTGATTGGTGGCCCAATGCCAAGTTTTGTTTCTGGAAATACATCTTGCACTGCTTGAGCTAGAACGTGAGCCGTTGAGTGCCGTAGAACCACAAGCCCTTCCGGGGATGAAATCAAGATTGATTCAATGACATCGCCGTCTTTTAAGTCCGTCCACAGATCTCGAAGTTCACCATTTACTTTACAAACGACCACATCGGTAATCGGAGCAAAGATATGGGTTGGACGGGTCTCCGGATCGATGAGTTCTTGAGAGCCGTTAACCGTTACTGATATCTGTGACATGGGTGGAATCTATCAAGAATTAGGAACTGAACGAGAATTAATTAGGTAATCCGACCTCAACTTGTCGGCAACAGCGGTAATTTGGAACTTTTGAACGAGGCCATTTCGGTCATGAAGCTCTGTCACTAGGTCCATTTCCCGAAGGCTAGAGAGAATGTAAAGCCCAGATGCGCTTTTCAAATCTTCTACCGTGACAACCTCTTCCCTCACTTCTTTAAACCAATCTAGAAAAACCCCACGAACAATGCCTGGAAGACATCCAGAATCCAAGGATGGAGTGATGAAGGAACCCTTATTTTCAAGAAGGAGATTTGCTGTGCCCGTTTCGACGACTTCGTTTCGCTCGTTGAGATAGATCAAGTCATCGCAACCGTTATTTGCGGCTACACGTAATCCGAAACTTGCTTCGCCATAAGAAATACTCTTTCTAGCGCTGAGAAAACTTCCACTAAAACGAGGCTTCGTAGAAAAGATCAATTTTTGAGGAGCGATGCGAAGTGGTGCACTTACATGTGAAAGCAAATACTCTCCATTGGAAAATAGCGTGATTCGAAATCTCCCGCGTTCTACTTCAGCAGTTCTAGCGCGCAACTCTTCTATATGTCGCCTCAACAGATCTTCATCAAAATCTGTAAATAACAACTCTTTCGCGCTTTCCCGAAGTCGACTTAGATGCCGATCGAGAAAAAATAGCTGACCTGACTCGCTCTTCAACGTTTCAAATAACCCATCCCCCACTAACCACGGCTGGGATGTAGCGCCTAGCTCAAGCTCACCGGTCGGGTTGGAGGAATGCAAATAGTTCACGAAACTAGTTTCCCATCAGCTATGGAGATTAAGCGACTGGCTTTGAGCTGGGTCTCTTCCCATTCCCCTGAAGGGTCACTTCCCCAAGTGATTCCAGCGCCAGTTCCAAACTTTAGTCTTCCATTTTCTTTCCAAAATATTCTGATCGCGACCGATAGTTCGCCCTCTAGGCGCTCACCACGTCTTTCAACCCACCCAAGCAATCCGCAATACGGACCTCTTCGACCTTCATTTGAAGATATCAACTTAACGGCAGAGCTCTTTGGAGCTCCGGAAATTGAACCTGCGGGCAATACAGCTTGAGATATTTCTTGCCAAGAAATATCTTCGCGAAGTCTTCCCTCAACATCTGAAACTAAATGAAAGAGTCCTGGATGAGGCTCAACTCCCAAAAGCCTAGTTACATCAACGCTTCCTTTTTCGCAGACACGACTCAAATCGTTTCTGATCAGATCAACAATCATGATGTTTTCTGATTGATCTTTTTCTCCAAACGAGGGCTGCGTTGAAGTTCCTTTTATAGGACTGGACTTCACGTGAATCCCATCCTCGAGAGTTGAAATTGAGAGAAAGAGTTCTGGCGATGCAGATGCAATCTCTTTTTCATCACCCAAGAAATAGGCTGCGTAAGGAGCTGGGTTATCTTTAAGAATTTTCCCAAAGATTGCATCTAGCTTTCCTTCGTGTTTTCTCGAGAGGATTCTGCAAGCATTTACTTGATAAACATCCCCTGATGCAACTGAGGCCCGCAAGGCAGAAACGTAATCGATATATGCATCACGACTTAGAGTGGAGTCCCACTCAGCTAGATCCCCTGGGAAGCTTTCATTGCTTTCAGGAAAACTTCTTTCAACAACATCCTGAAAACGAATGAGCGTCCATTGACCTTCATAATCAACTTGAACTGCCCAAAATCCATCCTCTTCTAGGGAGGCGGGGTCATGGGAAATTTCGAGAACCTGGGTAGCCAAACGCCCACCCATCCAAAAAAGCTCGCCGCTCATCCCAAGGACCTCATGTCAGAAACCTAACCAACCTTGCGGTGGCTCGTCTGGATTGGCACACGCCCTGCCCTGTGCGGTAGATTTCGCCTCTGCTCGAAAGGGCTGGCTCTGAAAAGGGTCGCAAGAAAATGCGGACGTAGCGCAGTTGGTAGCGCGGAACCTTGCCAAGGTTCAGGTCGC
>CAIUFY010000146.1 GCA_903898555.1 uncultured Actinomycetes bacterium | reverse complement strand
GACTGATCGTACATTATTCCGCCGCCAAGCAGACTTGACCAATCACCAGAATCAATTCCATATCCACTGGAATCCATACCAAGTCCACGTCCTACGTTGCCGCAGAAACCGCAGCAGACTTCTTAATTGTCATTTTAAGCAATGTATTCCTCCATGATGGTTAAGGCCGGATAAAGCACCTGGTGGAGGAATTTTGGGGGATGACCAATCACATTAAGTGAACAGAGCGTGCTTTCAAAATGAATGAATTATTAAGAATTGAAATTGCTTACGAGAGACCTAGGCCACTGCAAAGAGGTTTTGGTCCACCATTAACGTTTCCATAACGGTGGTAAGTAATTGCAACTGATTGTTCGAGCAGCCAACGTGGAGCTTCAATATCTCCGCGTTGAGCAATCGGGCGGCTGTCGAGAGAGACACCTTTCGCGAGAAGTTCAGCGCGCGGCGCAGATTCACTCGATAACCAGCGAACCTTGTATTTTGAACGAGCAATTAACTCGTCAAACGATTCTGCACTTGCTGTGCTCCACAGAACTTCTGTATCGGTGACCTGTGCGATGTAGTTGATTAGAGAGATATCTTCATCTGAAGTCGACTCATCAACGCGAACAATTATTGGCGCTAATGGCTTGCGATAGCGTTGATAATTCTTCTCAACCGTTAACCCAGTTGCATCAATTGCCTGGCTGCCGACTTTCTTCCACCATTCATCAACAGACCATTTAGCAGCACGGGCATCTTGTAGAGGTGACCAATTTCTTAAAGCATGCACATAGTTGGGACCGCCGGCTTTTGCATTTGGTCCAACGCTAGAACGCTTCCAGCCACCAAATGGTTGGCGTTGCACAATCGCGCCTGTGATTCCACGATTTATGTAAAGATTTCCGGCCTGAACGGAATCCATCCACATGGCGCATTCGTCAGCATCAAGGGAGTGAATTCCTGCAGTCAAACCAAAGTTTGTCGCGTTCTGCCATTCGATAGCAGTTTCAAGATTTGGAGCAACCATCAATCCAAGTACAGGGCCGAACCATTCATTCTGATGGCTCCATGATCCTGGCTTTATTCCAACTTTTACTCCTGGGCTCCAGAGTTGACCAGCATCATCTAGTTGCCTTGGTTCTACCAGCCACGATTCACCGTCATCCAGAGTTGTGAGCGCTCGAAGTAAAGAACCTTCAGGGCGACGAATGACGGCGCCAACACTTGTTCCAAAATTCCAACCTGCACCAACTTTGAGAGTGGTGACGTCATCAACGAGTTGTCGGATGAATGAAGGATCGCTGTAGATACTTTCAACGATGATTCCTAGGGATGCTGCGCTGCACTTTTGCCCAGCATGCCCAAATGCTGATTGCACAAGATCTTTCACCGCCGCATCGATATCGGCACACGCAGAAACTACGAGCGAATTCTTTCCACTTGTTTCGGCCAAGAGATTGAGGTCTGACCTCCAGCTCATGAACATATTTGCTGTGTCAAACGCTCCGGTAAGAATTAGTGCTTGAACGCCATCATGGGTAACAAGGTGCTTTCCTGAATCATCATCGCGAGTTGGAACAAATTGCAGCGCATCATGTGGAACACCACCCTCCCAAAGTTGCTGGGCCAATAACCAGGCTGTCGCAACGGTTTCTGGAGCGGGTTTGAGAATTACTGTATTTCCAGCTGCAAGAGCAGCACAAACTCCTCCGGCAGGAATCGCATATGGGAAATTCCAAGGTGGAACTACGAGGACGACGCCCATTGGCTTTGAATCGGAATTTTCTACACCCGTTGAGGCGTAATAGCGAGCAAAGTCAATTGCCTCACTTACCTCTGGATCTGATTCCGAAACAGTCTTTCCTGCATCACGTGACATAACCGCGATGGTACGAGCGCGCTGGGCATGCATAACATTTGCAACATTGAAGAGAATATCTTTTCGCTCTGCAACACTCTTACTACCCCAAGAAGTTACGCCACTTTTTGCGACAGATATTGCCTTGTCAATTATTTTCTCATTCGCAACACAGTAGGAATACCAAACTTTTGCATTGTCGCCGGGATCAGTTCCATCTTCGCATTGATCTGTAGTGACTTCATCGCCATTAATAACAATTGGAATTGTCATGTCATGCGTGCGGACACGAGTGATTTCTTCAGTTATCGACTTAATATATGAAGGCGAAGTCGGATCTCCTGAAGCCTGATTGTGGAATGTTGAATAATCCACTGGATCTGGCTGGTGTCTACGCGATTGCGTCGAAATTGTGTGGCGCTCTCGAACTGAATTCTCAAAACGTTCCTTTTGTTCTGCAAATTTTTGAGGATTACTTCCAATTTCAAAGGCTGCCTTTAAGTAGTTCTCATCTGATGTGTTTTCATCCAAACGGCGTACGAGGTATGCAACGGCAGAAGCAAAGTCATCTTTATTTGTTACAGGTGTGTAAAAAAGCACATGATGCCCAGCGCGAGTAACGGCAAGCGCTTCTGCGTTGGCCATACCTTCGAGCATTTCAATATCTAGTTGGTGCAAGACGTTTCTTGACCGAGCCACTTCTATGGCCCACGTGAGGTGAAAAAGATTGTGCGATGCGATTCCGATGCGCACGGCATGTGCGTGCTCTGGGCGAAGGGCGGTATCAACTAAGCGCGAATAACTAGCGTCAACATCGGACTTTGAGCCATAAGGGGCGGGTGTGTAGCCATGGAGCTCGCCTTCGGCCTTCTCCATTGCAAGATTCGCGCCTTTTACAAGCCTTACCTTGATTGTTCCGCCTTGTAATTTATGACGCTCAACTGCAAATGCAACCAAGTTTGCAAAAGCAGAATGTGATTCTGGGAGATATGCCTGCAGCACGATTCCAGCGTGAATGTGAAGAAATTGTTTCTCGGATAGAACTCGCTTGAATGCATCGACTGTCAAAGCTAAATCGCGGAACTCTTCCATGTCCAAATTGATGAATGTTCCATGCGTATCGGCGTCTGCATAAATAATTCGAAGCTTTTCACAAACCTTTTCAAGCGATCCTTCGTGATCTATCGTGATCATTTGCGCTACAACGGCAGAGAGTTTTACTGAAATGTAGTCAACTTCTGGACGATGAATCATCTCAACAAGGCGCTTGAATCTTTCATCCGCTTCGTGTTGGCCTAGAACGGCTTCGCCAAGAACATTTATGTTCAGGCGAATTCCTTCTTCTCTTCTCTTTCCCAGATGTTTAGAGAGTCGGGCTTGTTCTGCAGGAAGTATCAAATCTTTAGAGAGTGCTCGCACGCGCTGATGAACGAGTCGCACCACAACGCCCGGCAGCGCAATCGCAACAATGCGGATAAATTTCAAGCCAAATGCATTAAACGGGCCAAATCCTTTAACTGATGCTTTTTTCGCCGCGTGATTAAAAATGGTGATTGCCTCGCGCATGGAATGAATGCGCATAACTTCGTCAGTAAGAGTGATTGTTACTTCGATAGCTTTCGGATCTTTGAAAAGGCGACCAAAGCGCTTTCGATTAGCTTTATCGCGGCGCGTCCGTAATTTCGCGGATGACTTAATTAATTCACGGGCTCGCTCCACGGAAACCTGAGAGGTCTGATCAATGGAAGGGTCTGTGAGTAGAGGGTGCACGGTTTTCCTGTCTGTGGTCGCGAAATGTTCACCTAATCATCACCTAAAACCCCACTCCAGCGCATCTTCGTTTAACAAAATGAGCGTTAAATCTCTCACCATGAAGCGAGTTCTCGTAGTCGGCGGCGGAATTATCGGCACCATGCATGCCTATCTGGCTCTCAAAGCAGGGCATGAGGTAGTGCAGGTTGAGCGGGATTCTCTTCCTAGTTCTGCATCAGTTCGAAACTTTGGTTTGGTGTGGGTGAGTGGCAGAGAAGCAGGAAGTGAACTTCAACTTGCCATTCGCGCCCGTGAACTTTGGGGTCAAATTGGCTCGGAGGCCTCAATAGGTTTTCGACCTAATGGCTCTCTAACGGTTGCGCAATCTGACTCAGAGTTTTCAGTAATGCAGGAAGCGGCATCCATGGACGATGCCTCCTTGCGTGGATTTGAGATTCTAAATAAGCGAGAAGTCCAAGATCTTGAACCACTTCTTGCGGGAAATTTTGTAGGAGCACTTCGTTGCACGACAGATGCAGCGGTTGAACCATTGCTTTTGCTTTCCGGCTTACGTGATGAAATGCAGAAGAATGTGAACTATCAATGGTTACCCAATTTTGACGTTGATAGTTTTACTCATAGCGACACTGGAAATCATATTTCTGATGTGAATGGAAAAATGATTTCTGGAGATTTGCTTGTGCTTTGTCCTGGCGCGGCACATGCAGGATTTCTATCCAAATATTTCAATGAAGCCCCTGTTCGAAAAGTCTTCCTACAGATGGGGTCAACAATTCCGATTGCCGAGAAACTTGGACACTCGATAGCTGATGCAGATTCGATGCGCTACTACCCAGGATTTAAGAACCTGTCTCTCGATCGACTCCCGCCACAGTCGAAGCTTGCTGCAGAAAACCACATGCAACTCTTACTTGCTCCACGTTTTGATGGGTCGTTCACAATCGGTGACACACATCTGTATCAAGAACCCTTCTCACATGAAATTATCGAGGAACCTTACGAACATCTCACAAGAGTTATTTCCAATATATTTGGACGAGAACTTAAAATTGGAAAACGCTGGAGTGGTGTTTACAGTCAATCAACGAGTTCCGATATCTACTTTCGTAGAGAAGTCGCCCCTGGCGCGGTCATAGTGACTGGTGCTGGCGGCCGAGGAAATACGCTTTCACCCGCAATCGCAGAGGAGACAATCACATCATGGGCGATATAAAACTAGTTGTTTTCGATGTTGCAGGTACAACTGCTAAGGATGATGGGCTTGTTGTTAAAGCCTTCAGAGAGGCAATGATTCAACAAGGCGTCGAGCGCGATTCCGACGAATTGGCAAAGATGGTTGATTACGTAGAAGAAACTATGGGCCAGCGAAAGATGGATGTGTTTATGCATCTATGCGAAGGAAATGCGATTGCAGCGGCAGCGACCCATGAGATTTTCATTGAGCAATACAACAATCTTGTAGCGAATGGCGAGCTTGAAGAATTTGATGGGATATCGCAATTATTTGCCACACTTCGCGCCACCAACATTGGGGTTGCCATAACAACAGGATTTCCCAGGGAGTTGTTATCTTCAATTCTCAATGATCTAGATTGGCGCGAGCGAATCGATTTAAGCGTCGCCTCCGATGAAGTCGCAGCAGGTCGTCCTGCGCCCGACATGATTCTGCGCTCAATTGATCTATATAGAAATCTTTCAAATCAAGAAATTGAACCCAGCAATGTAATGGTTGTTGGAGATACGCAGTCTGATATGCAAAGCGGCGTCGCTGCCGGCGCGCGTTATATCGTCGGCGTGACTTCAGGAGCACATGATGAGTTGCAACTTAAAACTGCAGGCGCGACTCACGTATTTGATGGCGCTGCGCAATTGTTAACTCTTGTTAACCGTTAGTTCGTTTTGATTCTAAGAGTTAACCTAGTCGTCGCTAAAAACCTCCTCGTTAATAACCCTCACGTCAACTAGTTGGACTTTGCTATGCCTACCAATCTCATAAGGGGGATTTATGCGCAAGCGTTTACTTACAGGAGTTATCGCAGCCACCGTGGCCGTAACTTCTTTAGTAGCAGTATCTAGCTCACAGGCAGCATCGATTGATTATTCCAAGTGCACAGACCTCAAGTCTTGTGGCGGAATGGATGCTCTAGTAAAGGCAGCACAAAAAGAAGGCAAGCTCAATGTAATTACTCTTCCACGCGACTGGGCAAATTACGGCGAAGCAATTGACCTCTTCACAAAAGCTTTCGGAATCAAAATTGCTGATGACAATCCAGATGGATCATCTGCCTACGAAATTCAGACTGTAAAGACAGCTCCTAAGTCAAAGGCACCAGATGCTGTTGACGTAGGTATCACTTACGGCGCAGACAACGTAAACCTTTTTGCTCCATACAAGGTTGCAACATGGAAAGACATTCCTGCTGCATGGAAAGAAGCATCAGGACGTTGGGCGGGCGACTACTACGGTCAAATCGCACTTGCTTACGACACAACTGTTACAAAGGCTCCAAAGTCATTTGCTGACTTGAAAGATCCTGCATTCAAGGGTCAGGTAGCAATCGGCGGAGATCCAACGGGTGCTCAAGAGGCTCTTATGTCTGTATTCGCAGCAAACCAAGCTTCAGGTGGAACAGCAGCAAACATTCAAGCTGGTATCGACTACTTCAAGGGCCTTAAGGCTTCAGGTAACTTTGTTTCAGTTCTTGCAAACGGACAGAACCTCGCAGCTGGTGCCTACAAAGTTTCATTCTCATGGGACTTCAATGGCCCAGGAGCAATCGCTTCTGCAGCAAAGATTGGCAAGACTCTGAAGTATGTAATTCCTTCTGATGCCGTCATCAAGGGAACTCCTTACATCATGGCAATCCCATTCAATGCTCCACACCCAGCAGCAGCTCGCCTATGGACTGAATTCCTTTACTCACAGAACAAGGGCAAGACATCAGCAACTCTTGGATCTGTGAAGGGTCTTTCAGGTTCAAAGGTCTTCGCTTCAATCCAAGGTGGACAGAACATCTGGATCTCAGGTGCTGCTCACCCAATCACAGAAGATGCAATGCGTGCAAAGGGCTTGGCAATCAACCCACCAGCAGGATTTGAAACACCTGCCGGCGCAAAGATTGTTCAACCAACACCTGACCAGCAAACAGCTGCTAAGGAACTTCTAAAGACACAATGGCCAAACCTCTAGTTCGTTAGAACTTAGATAGGGAGAAGTGGGAGACATGAGACTAAAAAAATACTCATGGCTCCCGCTACTTCCATTTTTTATTTTTACCGGCTATTTCTTGCTTTGGCCAATTCTTGGAGTGACGATTAAATCCTTCCAGGACAATCATGGAAATTGGTCTTTCTCGAATTACACGCCGCTCTTATCGGGCGCCTATCAGCATGCATTCATCACGAGCATTCGACTTAGCCTAATTACTTCTGTGATTAGTTCTTTGCTCGGCGCCTTCTTTACTCTTGTGATAGTCAAGAACGCCAGCAACAAAGTTACTTCAATCATTGAGAGCATCGCTGCAGTTTTTGCTAACTCCGGTGGCGTTCCACTCGCTTTCATGTACATTGCGGCTTTCGGCGCTGAAGGTATGTTTACAAAAATACTAAAATTCTTCGGCTGGAATATTTACGCGGGTCACTTCACACTATTTTCATTTACGGGCGTAGTTCTCGTTTACACCTTTTTTATGACTCCACTTATGATTATTGTTTTTCGTCCTGCAATCTTGGGGCTTCGTAAAGAGTGGTCTGAAGCAAGTCTCAATTTAGGAGCCTCTACGCTGACATATTGGCGACGAGTGGCGATTCCGATCCTCACACCTTCATTTATTGGTTCCTTTTTCTTGTTATTCGCCGGAGCATTTTCGGCGTATGCGACTGCTCGAGCGTTAACAGTTGGAACTGTTCCGCTGGTTCCAATCATTATTGGAACTCTTGTAGACGGAAATGTGATTTCCGATCAAGCAAATTTGGGTGATGCGATGGCAGTAGGAATGATCTTCGTCGCTTGCATAGCGATGATTGGATACATCTGGGCTCAGCGTTCAGCGGCGAAATGGCGTCAATCATGAAGATTGGAAAATATTCAGTTAACGCTTTCACGCTTATTCTGGCCGGAACAATTTTCTTTTTGCCGCTTATAGCTGCTGCTGAATTTAGTTTTAGAAATCCTGGCGGAAAAGGGCACTCTTTTGTTAATTACACGTGGCTCCTACAGCAGGATGGATTCTTGCCGGCACTCGGCGCTTCGTTGCGCTTGGCAATTCTCTCTGGTGCCCTCAATTTGATTTTGATGGTTCCAACAATGGTAATCCTTAATCTTAAAGCTAAACGTTACAAGTCACTGGTCGATTTCATCTGCATCCTGCCTCTCATTATTCCAGTTGTTTCACTTGCTATCGGTGCTCAAGTTTCAATGCCTGAATTCCTGCAAAATACTGATTATGAATTAGTTTTCTTCTTCGTAATTGTTGCGCTTCCTTACACATACCGTGCATTGGATTCGGCAATTAGTGCGATTGATATAAAAGTCTTAGTTGAGGCATCCCGAAGTTTAGGTGCTTCTTGGTTTTCAACAATTGTTAAGGTAATCATTCCGGCGATTAAGAGTGGAATTATTGGATCACTATTCCTCTCCTTTGCATTAGCCGTTGGAGAATTTACCCTCACATCCTTGCTCCACTGGGACACTTTTCCGACGTGGACAGTTGTTGCTGCGCAGCAGAATATTCTCGGCGCAATCGCCATCTCAGTCTTTTCTTTTGCTCTAGCTATTTTTGTTTTAACTTCAGTTGGAATTTTGACCGCACGTAAGAAGAGTTTGAATTTAGTCGTAGCGACAGAAGAGGTGGAATAGAGATGGCAAAGCAACGTTCAAGTAGCACCCTGAAGCTGGAGTCAGTCACTCGTGCATTCGGAACAACACTTGCGTTAGATGGATTGAATCTAACCGTAGAACCCGGTGAACTTGTTGCGCTTTTGGGTCCATCTGGATGCGGCAAGACAACCGCTCTTCGAATTGTTGCGGGTCTAGAAACTGCTGACAGCGGGTCATTGCTGGTAAATGATGT
>CAIUFY010000145.1 GCA_903898555.1 uncultured Actinomycetes bacterium | reverse complement strand
TTCTTACTTGCTGCCATAAAGCTTGTGCTCCTTGATATATGTGAGAACCGCTGGAGAGATTATCTCTGCAACTGATTTCTTATTTGCGAATGCTTCACGGATTTGAGTTGCTGAGATATCCAGCGCATTAATCGATATTTCCTCGAAACTTGAACTGGACTCCGCCGTTCCCGGACGAGTGACCACCAAGATATTTGCTACCTTGCGAATGGCTTCTGCGCGATACCACTGATCGAATTTTGAAGCTGCATCACTTCCTAGAATCAAAGTAAAGGTATCTCGAGAATTGAATGCACGAAGTTGGTTGAGGGTTTCGATTGCATAGGTTGGGCCCTTGCGGCGAATTTCCAAATCATTCACAACGACTTTTTCCTGCAGATCACTTGGAAGATCATCAAGTGCGCTTATGCACATCTCAAGGCGATCAACGCCAGATGCCTCAGGTTTATTTGTGCGCAATCGTGGCTCGCCCGAAGGGATGAGCATGAGCTGATCAAATTTTGGTGCAAGGGATTTCAGAATATGAATATGCCCTAGATGAATGGGGTCGAAGGTGCCACCCAGAATGCCTATATGTGCGATGTTAAAGCCCTACTAGTCTTGATCAAGACGAAGGACGAGGTACAAGAAGAGACCTAGAACTCCAAATGTAAAGATTCCGAAGAAAATTGGGGCGGCAGGCAAGTGGCGAACAGCGCCTTCAGCAAATAGCAAATGTTTCATAACCGAACTTTATCGCACAGATTATGGCTTCTCGCCACGCAAAAGAGCCTTGAAACCTGCTTCATCAAGTATTCGAACTCCAAGTTCTTCAGCTTTCGCCGCTTTTGACCCAGGAGCATCTCCCACGACAACGTAATCTGTCTTCTTTGAAACTGACGACGAAGCTTTTCCTCCGTGCGCCGCAATTACTTCACTCACGCCATCACGAGTGAAATCAACCAACGATCCCGTCACAACAAGAGTCATCCCTGAAAGCGTTTGCGGTGAGTTGTTCTCTTTTGGCACATCAACTAAAAGAACTCCGGCACTGCCCCATGCTCTAATAATCTCTTTGTGCCATTCGATGGAAAACCACTCAATAACCGATTCGGCAATGATTTCACCAACGCCGGCAACCTCTGCGAGTTCCTCAATCGATGCGCTTTGAATACGTTCAATTGATCCAAAATTCTTAGCTAACGCTTGGGCTGCCGTCGGGCCAACGTGCCTAATAGATAGGGCCACAATCACCCTCCAGAGCGGTTGGCTTTTTGCAGAATCCAAAGCGAGTAAGAATTTTTCTGCATTGGCGCCGAGTGTTCCATCCTTCTTTTTGAAAAAGGATGAACCTTCCAAGTCTTTTGAGGTTAAGCCAAATAGCCCAGCTTCATCGCGAAGCAATCCATCTGAGAGCAGCACAGTTGCCGCTTCATAACCAAGGACATCAATATCGAGGGCTGCTCGTGATCCGATGTAATAGATTCGTTCACGCAATTGCGCTGGGCAACTTTGAGAATTGGGACATCGTAAATCAACATCCCCTTCTGACATCGCACGCAACTTGCTTCCACAGTCCGGACAAAGTTCAGGCATTACAAACTTTGTTTCTTTCCCTGTGCGTAGCTCCAATACCGGGCCGAGCACTTCAGGAATAACATCGCCAGCCTTGCGAATGATTACGGTGTCGCCAATGAGAATTCCTTTGCGCTCTACTTCTTCTTGATTGTGAAGAGTCGCATTTGTAACGGTTGAACCAGCGACAACAACAGGTTCCATAAAGGCAAATGGCGTAACCCGTCCAGTTCGTCCAACACTTACTCGAATATCGAGTAATTTCGTCGTGACTTCCTCGGGAGGATATTTAAAAGCGATTGCCCACTTTGGCGCTCTTGAAGTAAAACCAAGCTCGGATTGAATTGATATCTCGTTGACTTTTACAACCGCTCCATCAATTTCATGCTCTACATCGTGACGATGCTTTTCGTAATGATTTATAAATTCAATAACATCTTTTCGACTTGTAGCAACTTTAAATCTATTACTTGTTGGAAGCCCCCACGATTTAAGAAGCTCATAGGCGCCACTTTGTGAGGTGAACTCCACGCCACTTGATGCTCCTATGCCGTGAACGACCATAGAGAGTGGGCGCGTGGCCGTCACCCGTGGATCCTTTTGACGCAGGCTTCCCGCAGCTGCATTTCGCGGATTGGCAAACCTTTGTTTGCCTTCTTCCTCAAGTCCGTCATTAAAATCGTTGAAAGCCTCCACTGGAAAAAACACTTCACCTCTTACTTCTAAGAGTTCGGGGATTTTCTTTCCAGATAATTCGTGCGGCACCGAAGAGATGGTCTTAACATTCAGTGTTACATCCTCACCGGTTGTTCCATTTCCACGTGTAAGTGCTCGTATTAATTTGCCCTTTTCATATAATAAATTGATTGCCAAGCCATCAACTTTGACTTCACATAACCACGAGTTTTTCAGACCGCTCTTCTCAATTCGATCAAACCAGAGATTTAGCTCATCAGCGCCAAAGACATTATCAAGACTCATCATTTTTTCAATATGGTCATGTTGGGTGAAATGAGTTGAAAATCCTCCGCCGACCAAATCACTCGGGGAATTACTGTCTTTTAATTCAGGATGCTTTGCTTCAAGGGATTGAAGTCTTTTTAGGAGGACGTCGAATTCCCCATCAGAGATAATCGGCTTATCAAGTACGTAATATCGAAATTGATGATCTCGAATCTCTTCGGTGAGTGCGATCATCTCTCGCCTTACTTGCGAATCAGTAGCCATAATATGTAAAGGTTAATTCGTAGCACTGACGGTGGCAGAGCCAACCACGCGATCATTTTCGTAAATTACGAGTCCTTGACCTGTTGCTAGACCAAGAAGCGGCTCATCAAGGTCGACAAAAATGACTGCGCCATCTGTTCGATACTCACATGGGAGTGGTGAGCCATGGGCACGAATTTGAGCAAATCCGCGATGTGACTTGCTGGCTTGAGGTTGAGGACCACACCAAATGGCCTTCTCTCCTTCAATGTGAGTCACAGCCAGAGCCTGCTTTCCACCCACAACAACTGTGTTTGTCTTTGGTTCAATCTTTAGAACATATCGAGGAGTTCCACCTTGCGTTGGAATAGAAAGGTTTAGTCCGCGTCGTTGACCGATTGTGTATGTGTAGGCACCTTGGTGTTCTCCCACTTGCTTTCCATCTTCATCAACAATGGGACCGCTCTCGCTACCTAAGCGATCGCGTAGCCAACCGGCATTGTTTCCAGATGGAATAAAGCAGATGTCATGTGAATCAGGTTTATTTGCAACATAGAGGCCGCGCCTTTTTGCTTCAATTCGAACTTCATCCTTCACTGTATCTCCGAGCGGAAAGAGTGCTCCATCTAGTTGTTCTTTATTGAGTACAGCTAGAACATAAGACTGATCTTTACCAGGGTCGACTGCGCGATGCATGGTTCGGCCATATTCGGTTTCGCGCATTTGCGCATAGTGGCCAGTTGCAACTGCATCAAATCCCATTGTCTTTGCACGTTCTAGAACAGCTGCAAATTTAATCTTCTCATTGCAACGAAGGCACGGATTCGGAGTGCGGCCATTTGCATACTCTTCAATAAAGTTTTCGACGACACCATCGTGGAATTCTTCGGCCATATCCCAGATATAAAAAGGAATGCCAATCATGTCCGCTGCGCGGCGAGCATCGTGGCTATCTTCAATGGTGCAGCATCCGCGAGCTCCGCTGCGATATTTCTGTGGGTTGCTCGAAAGCGCTAGGTGCACACCAATTGCTTCGTGTCCTTCTTCGTGAATGCGCGCAGCAGCAACAGCGGAGTCGACTCCACCAGACATTGCTACAACTACCTTCACTTAATAGCTCTCTTCACTACATCTGCGATAACACCGCAGAGGGCATCGATATCTTCCTGGGTTGAAGTGTGGCCTAAGGAGAATCGAACTGTGGAATCAGCCTCTTTTTCAGACAAACCCATCGCAAGCAAGACGTGGCTTGGGCGCTGTACGCCGGCGCTGCATGCAGAACCTTGGGATGCTGAAATTCCAGCCATATCCAGGAGCACTAAGAGGCTCTCATTCTTTGTTCCAGGAAATGTCACATTCAATATATTTGGCAGGATTTCCTGTGCCCAACCATTTATACGAGCATCTGGAACTTCACGCAAAATATCCTCGCGCAATTGAAATTGAAGTGATGACATCTTGGAATAGTTATCCCGCAAATTCGCTAGTGCTTGATCGACAGCGGTTGCGAAAGAGACGATTCCAGGAGCATTCACCGTACTAGAACGAATATCGCGTTCCTGCCCCCCGCCATGCAGAAGTGGAGTGATATCGAGTCCGCGTTTCAATATTAAAGCTGCAACACCAAGTGGTCCACCAAGTTTATGCGCGCTTATTGTCGCGCTAGTTACACCGAGCGCCTTAAAGTCAAAGACCATCTTTCCAAAACTTTGCACTGCATCGGTATGAACCGGGATATCTCCTGCAATCTTGACGACATCTGCAATTGGTTGGATTGTGCCGACCTCATTGTTGGAATGCATAATTGCAATAACCGCAATATCGTCGCGATGTTCGGAGATAATCTTCTCTAAAGCGGTTAAATCCAAAACTCCTAAATTATCGACTGGTGCGTAAATAACTTTTGCACCCTCGTGCTCCTTCAGCCATTCCACGGGATCGATAACTGCATGATGCTCGATTGCTGAAACGACGATTGTCTTCTTCGATGGGTTTGACCAGAAGAAGCCTTTGATCGCCAAGTTATTTGCTTCTGTTCCTGAAGCGGTAAAGATAATTTCAGAGGCATCGCATCCGGCAGCTTTTGCTATTAGCTCACGTGATTCTTCAACAGCTTTACGAACGGCGCGACCTTGCGCGTGCAAACTCGATGCGTTACCTGTCTGCGCCATTTGGCGCGCATATGCATCTATGGCAGCAGGAAGCATCGGCGTAGTCGCCGCATGATCCAGATAAATTGCCATCGGGCAATTCTAGTCTGGTCTATTAAGCCTGAAGTGCCCCGATTGCTTGAGGAAGAACAGCGAAAAGGTCTCCCACAACGCCAAAGTCTGCAACATCGAAAATTGGCGCATCGGGATCCTTGTTTATTGCCACAATTGTTTTACTTGTCTGCATTCCAGCTCGGTGCTGGATGGCGCCAGAAATGCCACAAGCTACATAGAGTTGTGGGCTAACTGTCTTACCGGTCTGACCTACTTGATTTGCATGTGGATACCAACCCGCGTCAGTCGCTGCGCGAGATGCTCCAACCGCAGCGCCAAGCAAGTCGGCGAATTCCTCTACAGGAGCAAAATTGCCATCTGTTCCTCGGCCACCTGAAACAACAATTGATGCTTCAGTAAGTTCAGGACGTCCACCTTTAACGGCTGGTTCCACGGAGGTCACAACAGCTTTATCGACTCCATCAAAAGTAACCGCGAGGTTTTCTACAACAGGCGTGTTGCTATCTTGAACTACATCCACGGCATTTGATCGAAGAGTAATGATCGGAACTCCATGCGAAACCGATGAGTGAACGGTAGTTGAACCACCAAAAACCGATTGGGTTGCGACAAGTGAAGAATCTAGATCAATTGCATCAGTTATCAATCCAGACTCGCAGCGAACTGCTAGACGCCCTGCAATTTCTTTTCCTCGAGCAGAAGAGGTAATCAGTACGGCAATTGGACTCTCTTTTGCGATTACAGTTTGAAGTGCTTGCGCAGTTGCGCTAACTGAATACTTTTCAAACTCCACACCTTCGCACACAATTACCTTATCTATTGCAAATGTCGAAAGTTGAGAAATCAAATCAGCAGATTTAGATGAGCAAATGACAGCAGTAACGCTTCCTACTCGTTTTCCAAAAGTTGCTAATTCTCCAACAGCCCGCGGGACGATTCCACCAACATGATCTACGAGGATAAGGACGTTGCTCATACGAGTTTCCTTTCCTCTAGGAATTCCACTAATTTCTTACCGCCTTCACCTTCATCAACGATTTTGATTCCTGCTCCACGAGGAGGTCGGACTTGCGAATCTTTTACTTCACTCCATGAGCTCTGCGCTGTAATTCCAAGATCGGCAAGTGTTTTAGTAGTAATCGTCTTTTTCTTCGCCGCCATTATTCCTTTGAAGGATGGATAGCGGGGTTCATTAATTTTTTCAACGACACTTATAACAGCCGGCATCGGTGCGCTCATCTGCTCGACACCAAATTCAGTTTGTCTAGCGATTGAAATTGTCGAACCTTCAAGCATCAAACTTCCTGCAAAAGTAAGTTGCGCAAAACCAAGACGTTCGGCCAACATCGACGGAATAACGCTCATGCGAGCATCCGTTGATTCCGTCCCACAGATCACTAAATCAAAATCGCCGTCCTTTATTGCTTTCGCCAAAACCGACGATGTAGCGAGCGCATCACTTCCTGCCAACGCCGGGTCAGTTATTACAATCGCATCATCGGCACCCATAGAAAGCGCTTTACGCACAGCTTCCGTTGCCTTTTCAGGACCCATGCAAATCAAAGTGATTGTGTGTCCACTTCCCTCGCCGGCTTCGCTTGTGGGTGAATTTGCCTCAACCAATTTGAGCGCTTCTTCAACGGCATATTCGTCTAAGTCATTGAGGACGCAGTCCACGCTCGCGCGATCGAGTCGTCCATCGGCGCCCATCTTTTTCTCTGCCCATGAGTCTGGGACCTGTTTTACGCAGACAGCAATCTTCATAAGAGGAATGCTACCGGTCAGTAACCCATTTGCAAGCGCTTATTCACTTGTTCACCCGACCTTCAGAAACACGTAACTTCAACCCAACCTTTAGGTCGCTTAAGTAACTGACCCTGACGCTATGAGAATTGGAATAGTCACTGAGTCCTTCCTTCCTCAGGTAAATGGCGTCACAAATTCGGTGCTTCGCGTTCTAGAACATTTGGAATCCGAAGGACACCAGGCCATGGTGATTGCCCCAGAAAGTGAAGGAGGAATTCATGAATATCGCGGCTTTAAAGTTAAGCGAGTCCCGGCAATTCCCCTTCAATCTTTACTTCCGGTGGGCATGCCTTTTGGACTCCCAACAAAACGTCTTGAATATCTCCTAGATGGATTTGCACCAGATGTTTTACATCTGGCCTCTCCCCTAATCCTTGGTGGTTATGCCGCAAAAGTTGCGAAGAAGCTTTCTATCCCTACAGTTTCAATTTACCAAACAGATATCGCAGGATTTGCTAGTCATTATGGGCTAACTGCAGCACATAGTTCGTTGCGTAAGCTCGTAGGAAAAATTCACGCGTCAACAGATCGAACACTGGCGCCATCGAGTTCAGCTGTCGAGGAGTTAAATTCCCTAGGCGTGAATGGCGTGCATCTTTGGCGGCGAGGTGTGAACAATATTCTTTTCAACCCTTCTGCTCGCTCAGAAGAATTACGCGATAGTTGGGGTGCTCCGCGAAAATTGATCATTGGGTATGTGGGCAGACTTGCAAATGAAAAAAGAATTACCGACCTTAAGGTTCTAGACAATAATCCGCGAATTCAGTTAATCATTGTTGGGGAAGGCCCCGCCCGTGCAAAATTGGAACGCCAACTTCCACATGCAATCTTTACGGGATTTCAAAGTGGAGCAAACCTCGCAACCCATTATGCGAGTTTAGATCTCTTCATTCATCCTGGGCCTAATGAAACATTTTGCCAGGCAGTACAAGAGGCACTTGCATCGGGAGTCCCGTGCATTGTTCCCACTACTGGTGGGCCTGCTGATTTGGTTGCAGCAGAGGAAACTGGATACATCCTGCATACCAATCGACCAGAATCGCTATCGGCTGCAGTGTCGCACTTCATGCATCGCCCAGACAAAGCAAAAATGAAAATTGCTGCAAGGGCTTCTGTGACAGCTCGGACTTGGGCGGATGTAAACGCTCAACTCATAAATCATTACTCGGAAGTCATTACAAGTCACACATGTGCAACGGAAGGCAGTGCTGCATGAGAATAGTTCACGTCGCAAATTTTTACGGGCCAAATTCAGGGGGCATAAAGACAACACTCCATGAACTTGGAAAGGGTTATCAGGCCTACGGGCATGAGTTCATCTACATAGTGCCGGGGGTTAATGCCGTAGAGGAAATAACACCTTATGGCCGCAAAATAACGCTCCCGGGCTTAACACTTCCCCAAAGCGGTGGATATCGAATTATTAGACACAATGCTGAACTTAAGAGAGTACTTACAAAATTAGCACCCGACCGCCTGGAGGTATCCGACCGGTTCACACTCACTTCTCTTGGCTTATGGGCACGCGAGTACGGAATCCCTTCTGTTGTCTTTAGCCACGAAACACTTCATGGATTAGTTGACAGATTTCTACCCTTTCTTCCGTTAAGCGCTCGAAAGCGAATCGTGAATTGGCACAACACGAAATTAGCAAGCAAGTTTGATCATGTTGTGGCTACAACACAATTTGCAGCAAAGGAATTCAAAGCTATAAACACCTCAAACCTCGTGAGAATCTCTCTAGGTGTTGATCTTCTTACATTTAATCCTTCGCTTCGTTCAGAAGAGCTTCGAAAAGAGATGCTAAAAGGTGATCAAGTCCTTCTTGTGCATTGTGGTCGAATGTCTCGCGAAAAAGAACCGCAGCGAAGCATTGATGCACTTGAAATATTGCTACAAAAAGGAATTCGAGCCAGGCTCGTATATGTTGGGACTGGACCGCTCTGGCATAAACTTCGGAAAAAGGCGGAAGGGCTTCCGGTAGATTTTCTTGGATATATCGCCGATCGTCATCGCGTTGCCAAGATTCTTGCGAGTGCTGATATCTCAATGGCACCAGGTCCTCTCGAAACTTTTTGCCTCGCAGCACTTGAATCGTTAGCCAGCGGCACTCCTGTAGTTGCTTCCCAAAGTAGCGCCGTTGGTGAATTCCTTCGCTTTGAAAATCAACACCCTGCGGGGGCAGTCTCCTCGGATAATCGCTTTTCTTTTGCACATTCAATTCAACATCTTTTGAAACGTCCAAAACTTCGGGAGGTAGCTCGGGAAGTAGCAGAAACCATGCCCTGGGATGCGACTGTTAGAAACATGCTCATGCTGCATGGTGCTCTCGAGGCACAGCCAGATTTGCCGCCACTGATTATGCAAACAAATTTGCGAGTTGCATAATGTTTATGCCGCAGAAATTAACTTTTGCGGTAATTGGAGATAGCGCCGCCTTTGGCACTGGAGATTTTGATGAAACAGGAAACCCTCGAGGTTGGGCACATTATCTGAAAGAGAATTTTCGAGAGGATGTTAACTACTTTAATTTCTCAAGACCTGGAGCAAAATCAACGGAGGTCAAAGATGCGCAGCTTCCACAAGCCCTTAACGTTGAGCCAGATATTTGCGCTGTTATTGTGGGAGGAAACGACCTTCTGCGAAATGGATTTGACCCTGCTCTACTGCACAAAAATCTGATTGAAACATGCTTGGAGCTTTTTTCAAAGGGCAGCGAGATTTTAATGGTTCAACTTCACGATCCTGGAGAGCTATTGCGCATCCCTACTTTATTAAAGCGGGTACTGAGACGAAGAGTTGATTCGGTAAATTCGGTTTACGAAAGTGTCGCCAAAGAATTGGATGTGCTTTTAATTCGCACCCGAGAGATTCCCGACGTACATAATCTTCGAAACTGGCATATCGATAGAATGCATCCTGGACCATTTGGTCATCAATTGTTGGCCAGAGAGATGGCGGTTGCTCTTCGAAAGCGTGGTTGGAATGTCTCTCTCCCGCTCGTGAAGGAACAAAAATGTGCTGCGAAATCAGCTCGAGTAATTTGGCTCATCCGTAATGGACTGCCGTGGTTCCTTAAGCGATCAGTTGACCTGCTTCCAGTGGCAATTCTTTTGATGGCTATGGAAGCTCTACATATTTGTCGAGAGTTCGTAACACAAAGCCGGTAAAGTGAAGGTGTGAAGCCAGCCGATCCGCGTTATTTAGGTGCGACCCTTACCCAAGAAGGAGCGAACTTCGCTATTTGGGCTGCTGCGGCGGATGCTGTTGAAATATGCCTCTTTAATGAAGTTAACGGAAAGATCTTGGAAACACGCTTTGCCCTCTCCCATCGAGATGGGCCTATTTTTCACGGCTACCTTGCAGGAGTTAAGGCTGGTCAAAGATATGGCTTTCGCGTTTATGGCCCATGGCGGCCTGAAGAAGGATGGCGCTTTAATCCTCACAAACTTTTGATTGATCCCTATGCGCATCTTCTTGAGGGAGAAGTGCAGTACGTTCCAGAAATTTATGGCCACCATGCAACTGACGGTGAGGGCAATGGTGACATCAACATAATGGACACCCGTGACTCTGCCGGTTTTGTTCCATACTCAATTGTTGTTGATATGGAGCAACGACATGTAAAACATATGAATAAGCCATGGACCAAAATGGTTATTTATGAGGCACATGTTCGCGGGTTAACAATATTTAATGACGAGATTCCAGAAGATGAACGCGGCACCTACAAAGCCCTTGGTCATCCAAGCACTATTGCTTATCTGCAGAAACTTGGAATAACAGCTCTCGAACTCTTGCCCATTCACCACTTCATGACTGAGCCAACTATTGAGGCTCGTGGTCGAAAAAATCTTTGGGGATATAACGCAATTGCATTTTCTGCGCCTCATCGTGCTTATGCTGCGACTGAAAATCCAATTAAAGAGCTACAGGAAGCCGTTTCGGCTTTGCATGCTGCGGGTATTGAAGTCTTACTCGATGTTGTTTACAACCACACAGCAGAAGGTGGGCCAAGTGGGCCAACTCTTCATTTTCGCGGCATTGACAATAAGGGTTTCTACCGCCGCTCACACGGTGATAACTATGTAGATGTAACTGGATGCGGTAACACCGTAGATGCAAGGCGCACATGGGTTGTGCGAATGATTATTGATTCACTTCTTTTTTGGTCTGAAGTGATAGGGGTTGACGGATTCAGATTTGATTTAGCGACCGCACTTGCACGAAATGAATACGGAATTGAAACGCATAGCGCACTCATGACAGCCATCGTCGCGCAGCCATCGCTTCGCTCACGAAAACTCATAGTTGAGCCTTGGGACATATCAGGATACGCACTTGGAGATTTTGCACATCCATGGCGTGAATGGAATGACCATTATCGAGATAC
>CAIUFY010000144.1 GCA_903898555.1 uncultured Actinomycetes bacterium | reverse complement strand
GTCTTAGAAATATCAGAGTCCGATAAATCTCTATGAGTCACTAATCGAAGAGTGGTTGGTCCTAAAGCGCTCGAAAGGATTCCTGCAGTTTTTAGTGCTGCGCTAATTTCCTGAGCAGATTGACGTGCCCCTGCAAGATTTAGCACGACGATATTTGTATGAACAAAGTCGAGGTCGACACTATTTGGCACAACGGCAGCGCAAGAAACTGCAATCTCGCGAGCTCGGCGATGGTCCTCTGCAAGTGCCTGCAAGTTATTCTCCAGAGCGTAGTCAGCTCCAGCAGCGAGTAAGCCAACCTGGCGCATACCTGCCCCATAACGTTTGCGCCAAACTCGTGCTTCCTTTATGCGATCATTTGTTGAAAGAAGCATAGATCCAATAGGAGCGCCAAGTCCTTTAGAGAAGCAGACGCTGACAGTGTCAAAGTTTTCGCCGTAATCTTTAAATGAAACTCCCGTTGCAATGTGAGCATTCCAAATACGCGCACCATCGAGGTGGGTTGCAATACCGACTTTCGAAGTTAATGCACGCAGTTTGCGAATTTCATCAATAGATTGAACGGTGCCACCAGCAAAGTTGTGCGTATTTTCTACCGCTATTGCAGTTGTGGAAACTAAATACGGACCAGAATCAGGACGTGCAATAGCCATCGCATCTTCAGCAACAAGTAAGCCGTGATTGCCTTCCCAAGTTCGAGTCGTTATTCCGCTGAATGCAGCTCCTGCGCCAAGTTCTGCCCGAACGATGTGGGCAAATGTTTCAGTGAGAAGTTCCTCTCCCGGCTTAACCAGCGTGCGTATTCCAAGTTGATTCGATAACGATCCCGTGGGAGTGAAAACTCCAGCTTCCTTGCCAAAAAGATGCGCAACCTTCTCTTCGAGTGCATTGACCGTTGGATCATCACCGTAAACATCATCGCCTACAGATGCACTAGCAATTGCAGCACGCATTTCATCATTAGGTCTTGTGACGGTATCTGAACGAAGATCAATCATGCTGGAATTCTCTCACGACCTTCATCGGAAATGATTATGTACATGGCGGCGATTACCAAAGTGCCGCCTATGACTACCCTCAGGGTTAGAGATTCGTGCCCAAACAAGACTCCGAACATCGCAGCAAATATGTATTCCATTGTCAGGATAATTCCAACGCTGGTTGCAGACATGAATGATTGAACCCACGTCTGGACGATAAAGGCAAAGGCACTTGCAAAGACCGCCGTATAGATGACAGCTTGCCAGACCCCACTATCAGGGGGCATATGAAATCCACTCTTGAGTGAGGCTATAAAGCAGATAACGCCAACAGTCCCAAGTTGAAGCACCGTTAGCGCGTAAGTATTTGCACCAGCGCTCCACTCACTTAAACCAACAATGTGCCCGGCGTAGAAGGCCGCACTTATGACCACCAAGAATTCGCCAAGCCCAATCGAAAGCCCGTTTAGAGAGAGAAAAGCAAGCCCAATGGCAGCTAAACCAACTGAAAGCCACTGCACTTTCGAGATGTGTTTTTTCAGAATTCCAGCTGCAATTAGGGGAGTGAATACGGCATAGAGACCAGTAATGAACCCAGTCTTGGCTACGGTTGTTAGCGTCAATCCGAAGGTTTGGAAAATATAGCCGCAACCTAAAAGAGTTCCTAAGATGACTCCGCGCACGAGAAATTTCTTGTCAAAGTGTTTAAAAGCCTGTGGCCGCGCAATTGCCATGACCAATGCTGCAAGGATAAATCGACAAGCCAAAAATGAATTCACATCTTGCCTGTGCAAGGTGTCCTTCATTATTACGAAGGCGCTTCCCCAAATAACGGATACGGAGAGAAGAATTCCTGTTAGGGCGTATTTATTTCTCACTTACTAACTTTCGCTCGCATCTTTTTAAGCAGCGCCACTTCCGGACCATGCTCGGGCTCTTGACCCGGCGTTTCTAGAATAAGAGGTGCATTTTGCACTGCTGGGTGAGCGAGCAATTCTTCAAACGGCTGTGCGCCAATTTCACCCTTGCCAATATTTTGATGGCGATCTTTGAGTGCGCCACATACGTCCATTGAGTCGTTTGCGTGGATTAACTGGATGCGTTCGATGCCAACTAGCTCAACCAATAAATCAAGAGTCTGCGTCATTCCACCTTTACTTTTTATATCGTGTCCCGCAGCAAAAACGTGGCAAGTATCAAGACAAACGCCAACTTTTGGGTGCCATTCGAGGGCTTCGAAATATTTTGTCAGGTCGCTCAATTTCTTCACCAGCGATTGCCCTTGACCCGCTGTTGGCTCAAGAAGCAACCAAGGATCTTCATCTGTGAGCTTTTTCAAAATGGGCATCATGCCTTTGTTGATCTGTTTCCAGGCGCTGTCTACATGATTCTCATCGACTGCCGAGCCAGTGTGAATGACAACACCGTGTGCACCAATTTCCCGCCCGCGCTTTAGCGAATACGCAGTTGAGGCAAGTGAATTTTCATATGTCGAAGGTGTTGGAGACCCTAGGTTAATAAGGAAAGGTGCGTGAACGTATGCTTCAATATCGTGTTCATCTGTCTTGGCTTTGAAGGCTGCATCAGCTTCAGGGTTTGAATCAGGCATCGCCCATCCGCGCGGATTACTCGCGAAGACTTGAATTGCTTCTGAACCTGTCGCCAGCGCATATTCAATGGAGCGCTTTGCCATGCCGCCAGATGTCGGTGTGTGTGCACCAATTCTTGGAAGAACGCTCTTAGCCTCGGTAACCATCGGGCGAGCCTATCAACTCTTTAGCCAGCCTCAACTTCTCTTAACTTAGTGTTAAAACGACCACGGTTCCATGCTTAACTTTTGTGCCAACCTTGGGGGATATTCCAGTGACCCTCTTAATCTTTTTAGAACCTAACTTTTTGATGCTCACTTTTAGCTGCAAACTCTCAAGAGAAGTCATGGCATCGGCTTGGCTCAATGAGAACAAGTTCGGGATGAATACAAATTCAGTTCCTTGTGAAATAACGAGAGCAATTGTTGCGCCTTTATTTGCTGTAGCTCCAGAATCTGGTGTCTGTGAAATAACTGCTCCTGCAGGAACGGTTTCACTGTATGCGTACGAATTCTTAACAACAAAGCCAACAGAGGTCAATTCATTTGAAGCCTGATCTGAACTCTTTCCGACATATGATGCAAGAGCAACTTGTTCTGCACCCTTACTCACGACAAGATCGACAACTGAATTGCGTCGAACTTGTGATCCAGCAACGGGATTTCCATTAACAATCATTCCTTGCGGAATTTTCATATCAAACGCCTGGCTCAGATTTCCGACTTTGAGCCCTGAATCGATCAGGGCCTTAGTCGCAGCATCTTGTGTTAATCCTGCAATATTAGGAACACCAATACGTTCCTTACCTTTTGAAAGGACGAGGTGCACAGTGCCGGTCTTGGGAAGGTGGCCGCCGCCGCCTGGAATAGATCTAAGTACTAAGCCCTTGTCGACATCTTCACTGAAGTCCTGCGAAGCTATATCTACTTGCAAACCCAGAGCTGTAATTTGGGACTTTGCGTCGGCAACGCTTGCTCCGGCAACAGAAGGAATTGCAATTTGGGCACCTGGGCCTACAAATTGATACCAACCACCAAAACCAAGTGCTGCAACTAAGAGCAAAACAATAAATCGATTTCTACTCACTCGCTTTGACGCTCGCTTCCTATTTTTACTTTTTCCGGAACCTTCAATTGGCGCTATCGGCACGGTCAAGCTCTTCACTCGATCGAGAACTTGGGTTCCGATTCGCACATCTCCGCGAGGAGCTTTGCTCTTTCGTTTTGATTTAGAAGCGGGTACGGGAATATCAAGATCTAAAGTTAGTTGCTTCTTTTGAGGGTCGATTCCTTCTTGCACGCTCCTCAGGGCATTCAATAATTCGCGTGCATCCTTATAACGATTGTCTGGATCTGAGGATGTTGCCTTGGTTATAACCGAATCAATATTTTCCGGAAGGGTGGGTTTGAATAGTCGCACGCTTGGTACTTGGCTATTGACGTGCATATAGGCAATTTGAATTGGTGTTTCACCCTCGAATGGTTTGCGACCTGTGAGAAGTTCAAAGAGGACGATTCCAAGTGCGTAAACATCGCTTCGGGCATCGGAAATGCCACGAAGAACTTGCTCGGGAGAAAGATAGGAGACGCTACCCAAAACTACACTTGACTCAATCGTCATTGTGGAACCTAGTTGATCGCCACGTGCCAAACCGAAATCTGCAATCTTGACGCGGCCATCTTTTGAAATCAAAATATTTTCTGGCTTGATATCTCTATGAATAATGCCAAGGCCATGAGCATCGGCTAGCGCACTAACGACTGGAATTATGTACTGCAAAGCTTCTTCTAATGTAAGTGAGCCTTTTTCAAATAAGCAATCTCGCAAAGTGATTCCATCGATGTACTCCATCACTATGAAAACAGCAGGAGCCCCGCCTTCGTTCCATCCTTGATCCTGTATAGCAACTACATTCGGGTGACTAAGGGCAGCGGTTGCCTTTGCTTCTTTTATGAAGCGGTTCACAAAATCTTCGTCGTTCGCTAAATGTGGATGCATGATTTTCACGGCAACCAAGCGATCTAGCCGAAGGTCCATCGCAACATAAATGGAAGCCATGCCGCCAGTCGCAATCAGTTTTTCCAACTGATAGCGGCTGTCGATTAGCTCTCCGGTAAGTTCAGACACCTTTCAATTTTAGAGATGAATGCTGAAAGTCATGTGCTGGGCGCGCCATCAAGACAGTAATCCGCAGCACCCATAGTTCCTTCGGTGCGGAAATGCGCTGATTGTTGCTCTTGCCAGAGAGTCATGACCCCCAGCAGGCCCTCTCCATCGCGCTTTAGTACTCGCTTCAAGCCAAGACTCGGTTCGACCTCGATCCATATGGCCAGGCTAAGTTTGCTTCTAATGGCAGCTTGACCGCTTCCCACACCTTCAAGAATGAGAATCTCAGGGGTTTTTATCGTCCTTGATTCTCCTTGAGCATTGGTCACCCAATCAAAAACTGGATAAGTAATGAATGAGGTCTGCGATTGTTTTATTATTTCCAGAAGCCTCTCTGAAAGCGTCGATGTAAGTGCATCGTCCCAACCGTTATACAAATCATCCATATGAACAATGTGAGTTGTTTTGGAGAGATTCTCTAATTCGAATTTGAGTTCGTCGGCGAGCGTAGTTTTTCCGGAACCTGCCGGCCCATCAATCGAGAGAATCGTTGGGTGCTGGCCTACATCCAGAATTGCCTTAAGAATTTCGTGCTTCATGCTTCTTTGCTTCTCGAAGCCAGCGGACCCATCCGCCGACCGCGAGTGCGACAAAGATGAGATAAAGGATTGCGGTGAGATAAAGCTTGCCATGGAAAAATTGGTAGGTATAGACGCCGTCGACAACAAACCAGAGTGGCCAAGCTTCGTATTTTTCCTTGACCATCAAGACTTGGGCAACACAGCTTCCTGCAAAACCAAACGCATCTGTTAGTGAGGCAGCAGCTCCGATGTGAACAAGGAGGGGATAAAGAGCAAACCAAGAGATGGCTAAGGCAACGCCCCAACGGATTTTATGTTGCGCAGAAAGTCGTTCCGGTCTCGCTCCAGTTTTTCCCCAGCCAAACCAACCCCAGAACCCTCCAGCTACGAATACAAACTGAAGCGCTCCGCTTGCATAATATTTTTGCTCGAAAAAGAGGATGGCATAAAGGAGGCTAGAGATATTCCACCACGGCCAAGTCGACCTAGGGCCGAATATGCCAAGTGCGACACCGACAACTGATGTCACGAAAGCTATAAGTTCTAAAAGCGAAAGATCATATTTCCACGCGGTAAGGACCGTTGTCATGAGGAATGAATTTATGGAATGCACGTTTAACCCCTTTCCAATTCGCATTACCGAACTGGTCCTACGGTCGACCTGTAGGTCAGGTCCTCTCAGCCAATAATTCGGCTCCCGTCGATGCAAACATTACCACCTGATTACCACTGGATTGCTTAACTGATGAGAGTATTAGCCGTGCTTAAATTTGGCTACATGGCGATGCTTCTCTTCACAATTGTTGGATCGTTTTGGCTGGAAGTGGCATTACGGGTCAAAGTCCTCAAGCGAGTTAAGCGAGTTTTCCTCACCATCGCACCTGTGGCTTCTATATTCATGGCTTGGGATCTTTACGCAATTCGTGCTGGCCATTGGTTTTTTGACCAACGTCAGATTCTAGGAATTTATTTTCCTGGCCGAGTTCCCCTCGAAGAGATTCTATTTTTTATCATTGTGCCGCTTGCAGCGATTATGACAATTGAAGCGGTTCGTCGGGTTAAACCGCACTGGCTTGTGGGTGATGAAAAATGACCTACACACAGATAGCCCTTCTGGCGCTCGTAATTTCTGTCATCACTGACGGATTCGTGACGCGGAGCAGAATGTTGATGAGGCGCAGTTTTTGGACTTCTTATGCCATTATTTTGCCATTTCAATTATTAACAAATTGGTGGCTAACTTCTCGCAATATTGTTATGTATAACCCTGACGTTGTAGTGGGTTGGAGAATTGCAAGTGCGCCTGTTGAAGATTTGATTTTTGGATTCGCACTCGTGCTTGGAATTTTGCAGCTTTGGAGTTACTGGGGCAAGAAGCTCTAACGTGCTTTTATTGCACGAATATAGGCAGGAAGTGCCACTTTTATTCTTCTCCACGTTGAAGTTTTTGCCCTGAAATTAAATACGTCGTATCCAATTGCCTCGACCTCATCGACGATGCCGCAATAAAGCTCACTTGCCGCTTCAATACACGGACGGCTGGAGGGTTCAAGCATTTGAATTCCAGGTTCAGCACTTTTCTGAAGTTCTCTAACCCGTGCAATCTGAAATTTAATTAGTTCAATAATTTTTGGAGTGAGAATCTTCTGATGAAGATCTTCGCGGGATACCCCGAAATGAATTAAGTCTTCTATTGGAATGTATATTCGCCCGCGTTCCAAATCCTCACCGATGTCCCGAATAAAGTTCGCAAGCTGGAAGGCAATTCCAAGAGTCTTGGCTGATTCGTATGCTTCAGGTGAAAGCGCGCCAAGAACGGGAACCATCTGAAGTCCAATTACTGCAGCGCTTCCATAGACGTATTCCATCAAGTCGGCGTACGTCGCATATTCATTGACCGTCAGGTCCATCTCCATGGAATTTAGAAAAGCCTCAAAATATTCGATAGGGATGGAAAATCTGCGCGCGGTGTCTACAAGTGCTCGCCCAACAGGATCAGAACTTTCTCCACTTTTAATATCTTTGATTGCTTGCGATCCCCACCCCTTGAGAGCGGTTGCCTTCTCCTCGTCTGTGAGTGTTGAGGCCAAGTCATCAACGATCTCGTCGGCATATCTTGCAAATCCGTAAAGTGCATGAACAAATGGGCGTTTTGCTGGAGGCAGTAGAAGTGTGGCGAGGTAATAGGTCTTGCCGTGCTGTGAGTTAAGTTTTTTACATTGCAAATAGGAAGCAGCCAGCACGGGATCTTTTATGCCAGCCTCTTTCAATTCGCTCATATCGGGAGTCTACTTAATTGCGCATGCTTAAAACTCAATCTTTGGTTGAGAGTTTTTATGAGACTTTCCTTTGAAGAGGCTCCCAATTGCGCCCCGCACCCAGTAAGTTTCCTCCATTCCCTCCTGGCTTGCATCCAGTTCTTAACTGCACGGGGTCGCAAACACCCCCGATATCAAAATCAGAAGGGTTCCGCATGCTCGATTCTTTCTTCAAAATAAGTGAACGTGGATCAACAGTCGCCCGCGAAATTCGCGGTGGCTTTGTCACGTTCTTTACGATGGCTTACATCGTGGCTCTAAATCCACTCATCATTGGCCTGGCCAAAGATGGCGATGGAAAATATCTAGGTGGAAGTGGCGATCATCCAAACCTAGCAATGGTCGCAGCAATGACCGCTCTCATGGCTGGCTTGCTCACCATTCTTATGGGCACAGTTGCAAACTTCCCTCTCGCTCTTGCTACAGGCCTCGGGCTTAACACATTTGTTGCAATTGGAATTGCCTCGAAAATGACATGGGCAGATGCAATGGGCCTTGTCATTATTGAGGGCGTCATCATTGTCATTCTCGTCGTAACAGGCGTTCGAGCTGCAATGTTCCGTGCTGTTCCAGCACAACTCAAGATTGCTATCGCAGTGGGAATTGGCTTGTTTATTACTCTCCTTGGTTTGGTTGATTCAGGATTCGTACGCCGCACCGGAGCAGGACCAGTTCCTGTTCAACTTGGCGACAACGGAAGCCTTGTTGGCTGG
>CAIUFY010000143.1 GCA_903898555.1 uncultured Actinomycetes bacterium | reverse complement strand
TTCAATGCCATCAAGAAAATATTTTCCCGCAGTCATATTGTCGAGTGCACCCATAATGTTCATGAGCGTTGATTTACCTGAGCCCGAAGGACCCATGATTGCAACATACTCTCCAGCGTCAATCTGTAGATCCACACCATCGAGAGCAAAGATTGCTGCATCTCCAACGCCGTATTGTTTTACGGCGCCCTGTACATCAATGACTGGATGCATTAACCGTTACCGCGGCCAAACCCACCGCCGCCGCCAACGGCGACACCTCCGCCTGCAAGTGCGTTTACGCCTCCAGGAACACCACCAAAAGCGAATCCGTTAGTCGATGTTGTACGAGTTATAGATGGGAGTGAAACTCTGTCACCTTCTTTGAGGCCTGATTGAATTTCATCTGAACTATCACCCTTAAGTCCGACAATCACAGGTGTAGGTGTCGATACTTGAGCGCCTGCTTTCGTTGTCACGACGTTTACGAAGCTATTTCCACCACGTGTTGTTACGGCTTGGGCTGAAACTTGGATTACCCCTGTTGCAAAACCAGTTATTACAGTCGCAGTTGCTGTCATTCCAACTTTAAGACCAGGAACTTTTCCATCAACTGAGAATGTTGCTGAATACGATGTGACGCCGCCACTCGTTGTTGGAAGTAAATCAACTTGAAGAACTTTTCCAGTCGCGTTCACGCTAGAAAGTGCGTCAAAAGTGAAAGTTGCATCTTGACCCGCCAAAATCTTTGCCGTATCGGCTTCGGAGAAGCTAGCCGTGACGCGAAGAGAGGTTGTGTTAGTAAGGACGATAAAGCCTGTCGCTGTTGTGGAATTCGTTGCCTGTGTGAAGGCAGTACCAACATTCCCTCCTACAGCTGTTGAAATTGATGCCACATCTCCAGAAACCGGTGCGACAACGCTCGCTCCTGCAATGTTCTTCACGGCCTGGTCATAGTTTGCCTGCGCAATTTGCTGTTGAAGTTGAGCCAGGCTTGGATCAGTTGAGCCAATGTTTTGCGTAATCTTCAAATTATTGAGAGTCGTTTGCGCAGTTGTAATTTCGTTTTTGAAAGAGGTAAGTGAATCCTGATCTTTTGCAAGATTTACCTTCTGATTTGTTGTTGCGTTATAGATAGCAGTCATGAGCCCTTGAAGAGTTTGCTGATCCTTAAGTAAAGACGCTGCCTGATTTTGTGTAGCAGTTTCAACTGCAGTCTTCGCATTAATAAGAGCTGCGTTATAGGACATCAACTGCGTGCAATTTGAATTTATTGTGTCGATTTGAGAACACCAAGCAACAGTAATTCCACTTGGTCCATAAAGACCTTCATAGTTATCAAAATTCAATTGTGCGGCGGCGAGTGAAACCTTCGCTGCATCGATATTCTGCTGGTATGTCTTTGCGCTAAATACTTGGTTAGCTGTTGCATCCGCGAGCGCTTTGTTGGCAGCATCTACAGTTGCTTGATATGAGATTGCATTTTGAGCAATTGTATTTTGTTGTGTTACTAAATTCTGATTTGCAGTATCTACTGCAAGTTGGGCTTGAGTTAATTGCGAAGCAGCGGATGCGACCGAAGCTTTTGCAGATATCAAAGATGAGAGTGCTTGGGTTGCCGCAGTTTGCAACGATGTTGTATCTAGGGCTGCTAATTTTTCTCCCGCGCTAACATGATCCCCAACTTTTACATTAAGGGTTTTCAGCGTTCCGGCTACAAGTGGAGCAAGTCCAATATCTCCGGGGCTTATTACTTTTCCTGAAGCCGAGACTGTCGATTGAACATCTCCGCGCGAAGCAGTTGTGGTTTGCAGTGCAACTGGCGCCGCTTTTGGATGAAGTGTTGTGTATCCCCAATAACCACCCCCGGCAATTGCAAGAACTAAGACTGCATTAATGGCCAAAACACGGGTTGGAACTTTTCGCATGAGGGCAACTTACGACCGGAACCTTCAAATTGTCAGGCGTACAGGCTGGGTACTTCCTGTGAATTCTGGACTTGTTATCGGGGAGACCAGGCCTGATCCCCATGGCGATCAATGACCCAGCAGTTGTACTGCTCAAGCTGCGGCTTCATAAATAGGTAGGCACCTTCACGTCCAGAGACCACCAAAGCGGTAGCAAGCGCATCGGCCAACCCTCCATCTGGGCCATAAACGGTCGCAGAACGAGCTCCAAGTGCAATTAACCCGGTATATGGGTCTCGAATATGAGCCCCTCGCTCGTATGTCCCTGAAGTGGCAATAGCCCCGTCCATGATGTCGAAGACCTTCACAATCGTGTGCTTTTCTTCTGGATGGCGAATACCGATGTTCCATGGCTTTCCATTTTCAAAACCACCAGCGAGTGAAAGGTCTCCTGCGCAATTAATCTGAATATTCTGCGCGCCATTCGCTTTTAAGATTTCAATGCCTTTGTCGGCCGCCCATCCCTTTACATAGCCTGACGGATCAAAACCGCCCTCAACGCACCACGGATCAAAAAATCCATCACTAATTTCTTTTGCGTATTCACACGCCGCCCACACTTCATGAACATCGGCATGACAATCAGCTAGTGAGAGTTTGCCCGCACGAAGCCGTGATATTTCCGATTCTGGAATATAGGTGCTAAAAGTTTCATTAATGAAATAAAAATATTGACGCACTTTTTCGATGCCAATATTTAATTCAGACTCTCCGACGCTCTCCGATGCAACATCGAGGAAGATAATTGTTCCCCAAGTTTCAATTTCTGCCCGTACTCGCGCCCGTGCTTTGGGCTCGTTAGAGCCAGACATTATTTCATTCCGGCCTTTGCAAGAGCGGAAACGAGAGAGTCATACCAGCCTTGAGAAGTATATGAAGCGCCGCCAACGCCTTGGATATTTGAACTGCTTGCGGCGATCGTCTCTTGAATAAGATACGGAATTGCTTGCGATGAAATTGATTGTGAACGGAAATCTCTATTTGGAAATTGCAAACCTTTTGCGTCAGTGATTTTTCCATTTGAAACGGTAATCTGAACTTGAACTGGGCCAAATTGTGTATTTGAAACTGCGCCTGTAAATGTTCCAGAAACTCCGGCAGATGCAGCCTTTGTTGGCGTTGTTGTCGCCTTCTTTGTTGCGCCAGGCTTTGCCTTTTTTGTAGTTGTACTTGTGGGAGTCTGTGTAGGTGTCGCAGCTTGAGTTTGTGCGGGTGTAGGCGTTGCAGAAGCAGATGTGCCACCTGTCTTAATGCCACCAGCTATGCCGCTACTTGTACCGAACTGAGGAGGAGTGATTGAAAGGACTGCTCCTAGTCCGCCGATTGTTCCACCGGCGATCAATAGTGCACGTTTCATTTCTTACCCCTTTGCCCTTTACCTTTTGCTGAATTATCAAACATTGTGGAACTCGAATGCTTCGTCGTGAATTCTATCTTTTGGAATGCCACAAGAGACAGCAGCCTCGTGAACTGCGTCAACAAGTGGCGTCGGGCCGCATACATAGACATCTGAATCCCTAAAAGCAGGCACGAATTTCATGATGTATTTAGCCGTCATTGGGTGCTGTTTACGGGAACCAACCAGGTAGTGGACGCGTGCTCCCCGCGCATCTGCCAAAGCATCTAGCTCTTTTCGTAAGACCAAGTCTTCATCGCGTGAGGCACGGAAAATAACATCAACAACCTTTGTTGGATCCAACTCTTCCATCAATGCGCGAAGTGGGGTGATCCCAACTCCTCCGCCAATCAGTACAACATGTCCGCGAGTTGAAGTGTTAGCAACGAATGTTCCGTATGGACCTTCGAAGAAAACACGAGTGCCGGGACGAAGATTTCGAACATCTTTCGAGTGGTCGCCAAGATCTTTAATCGTCACACGCATGTAGTTAGCAGTCGGCGCAGCTGAAAGTGAATAAGGATGCGACATCCACCAATGGCCTTTTGTCATGAAGCGCCAACTAAAGAATTGACCGCCTTGTGCGCCAAGCTTGTCGAGATTGCGGCCCTTCATGATGACCGACACAACGCCCGGCCCTTCAATCACAACTTGTTCGATATGCAATCCATGTGTGAGCGATCGAATTGTTGGGATTGCTGCACGCCACAAAATGATTGCAAATCCGGCACCGAAGTAGAGAAACTCCCAATAGAACTTATTTAATGGATGACCTATAAACATTGGGCCAGTCAAAACTTGATGCATAAAAGAGAGAACGATTGCTAAATATGTATAAAGATGAACTGTCCACCATGTCTCGTAAGACATTTTTGCTCGAGCCTTTTTATATGAAGTAACTCCAGCTGCCGCGAAGAAGACAAATCCAACAAAGGCAGGAAGCATCCATGGGTAGCGGCGAATCATGCGCCAGAGTTCAACGCCAAGTTTTGCACGGTCATTTCCGGCATATCCAATAACTACCAAGAGAACGTGGAATGCAATGAGGTACATCGACCATGGTCCGAGTTTTCGATGCCAAATAACAAGACGATCGTGTCCAACTGAACGTTCAACCCATGAGATACGTGAGACGAGAACCAAGCCAACGATGGCGAGGAAAGAACCAAGCAGAGCGCTAACTCGAGAAAGTGAAATAACGATTGCGTATGTGGAAGACCAATCCGCACTTCTGGTCGTTTCTATATAAAGCGCCGCGGTAAGCCCGACGCCGATGCCGAGAACAATCGCGGCCCAATCAGCGTTGTAACGCTTTCCCAATGACATGCGCTTATCGAACCTTTCTTTCCTGAGAGCTTAGTGAGAACCTTCAGGATGACAGGTCTGAATCCTTTCACACCATTCTTACTAAAACCTTACTTAAGAAGCCCTTCATAGAGAGCGCGATGCTTATCGAGCATTGCTGGCACTCCAAATTCAACTGTTGCTCTTATTTGAGCAGATTTTCCGAAAGAAGCGCGCAATTGCGAGGAAGTAAACAATTTCTCTAATGCGGCGACCAATGGCTTTACTTCTTTCTTTGCCACAAAACCAGTCGATCCAGATTCAATCACTTCACCATTTGATCCAACATCTGTGCACACGACAGGTACCCCTGCTAATTGCGCCTCGATTAGTGCCACAGGCATCCCTTCGTTATCTGAAGTTGATAGCGCAATATCAACACCGCTCCAAAAAACGGATGCATCTGCCCATCCAATTACTGAAACATTTGAAGGCGCAGCTGCCTTAACTTCATCCAACATATCTCCGCCGCCTGCGACGACAAATGAAATGTCGGGTAATTTCTTGGCGACTTCAATCATCAGCATAGGATTTTTAACAGATGTTACGCGAGCCATCCATCCGACTAATACTCGCTCGTCTTTAACGCCTAAACCACTTCGAGCAATTGAACGTTCCACTCGGGGAAGGGCATCTACTCCAGGAGGAATTGAAACCCATGTTCGTGATTTACCGATACCTGCATCGCGAAGCTCGACGCCTACTTTCTTACCAACGGAAATAAGTGCGTCGGTTCTTCCCGCCAAGAATTTCTCCGCGAGAGTTATAACTCGCTTTTGCAACCACGAGAAGGATGCATCATCAAAGAGATGTCCATGAAAAGTGTGTACGCGTTTGAATGATCCGCCGACTAGCCGAGAAAGCAGCCCTGCTTTAAAAGTGTGTGAATGAACAATGTCCGGCTTTACATCGCGAATGATTTTGCGAAGAGATAGAAATGCTAAGAAATCTTGGACCGGGTTTATTGCTCGTCCCATATGTTTTACGCGAAGAACTGGCAAACGTAAAACGCAGTCATCTTCCGCTTCAGCACCTTGGACAAACCCCGTTGCAAGCAAAGCCTTTGGATCACTCTCGACTAATCGTCCGACATATCGCGCAGTCCCGCCGACATTCATTCGAGCAATTACATGAAGAACTTTCATGGCTACTTGTGCAGGTCAGCTAAATACTGCTCGATAACTTCTTCTGGCTTACCCGTTGCCTTTGGCACGCCATGATCTAAGTAAATTGCGCGAGTTGCCATCGTTCGAACTGTGGCCAAATCGTGTGTCACAAGGAGCACAGCGCAACCACTATTCATAAGCGTCTCAGTGCGAGCCTTTGAACGCTCTTGGAAATCTTCATCTCCCACAGACAAAACTTCATCAATTAAGAGCAAATCTGGGACGTTATCGGTAGCTGT
>CAIUFY010000142.1 GCA_903898555.1 uncultured Actinomycetes bacterium | reverse complement strand
TCTGGCTTAGCTTGGACTTTGCTTCCACTTTAGTAACTCGCATAGTTACAGCAACAATTCCCTTTAATTGCGCCTCCATATATTCGGGGTTTGTCTCAGTGGCACTCCAAGGAACCTCTCGACTCACTTCATGAAAATCAGTTAGTTCTGAAACAATCTTTCGCAACTCTTCAATATCTTCACTCACTTCAAGGATTCCAGAAAGATGAACTGCTTGATAATTCCACGTTGGCACTACTTTGTGATCTGTGGGTTTATTTTCATAGTTTGTTGGTGAAATATAGGCTTGTGGACCATGCACAATTGCTAGAGCTTTTTCACCAGAATGAATTTGTTTCCATTGTTCATTCCCTCGAGACATATGAGTTATGAGAGTTCCAAAATTTCCTTTACTCAAATCCTTTGTGTCCCAAACGCATGGCAAAAGAGTTGCAAAAATTTCGCCTTTTTCCCCGACTGTTATGAGGTGAACTGAAGCGTTGTACTTAACAAAAGAGGTTATTTCTTTCCAGTCATCAACTCTGAAGGGTTTTGGAATGTACATAGTCCGGCAAATCTATCGGCTAAATGGTTGGAGTTAAAGACTGACGCTGATATAAATCAAAATAGAGGCCTTGTAGGGCAACAAGCTCTTCATGAGTCCCTCTTTCTGCAATGAGTCCATTTTCCAGAACCAAAATTTGGTCTGCTTGAACAATCGTAGAAAGTCTGTGGGCGATTACGATGCTTGTTCTATCCTTGAGGGCAATCTTTAGAGCATCTTGCACGAGAGCTTCATTCTCTGAATCTAGATGAGCTGTCGCTTCATCTAAAATGACAATCTTTGGAGCCTTAAGTAGGAGCCTGGCAATAGCAAGTCTCTGTTTTTCTCCACCTGATAGCCGATGACCTCGCTCGCCGACCACGGTATCCAAACCGTTAGAAAGTGTTCGAATAAATTCCCCGATTTGCGCAGCATCGCAAGCGGCCCACAAATCTTCCTCGCTGGCGCCATTCCGCGCATAAAGCAGGTTCGCCCTGATCGAGTCGTGGAACATGTGAGAATCTTGAGTAACGACTCCGATTGTTGAACGAAGCTCGGTAACTAAAACATCCCGGATATCCACCCCGCTTACAGTTATGGATCCTCCAGTAACATCATAAAGACGGGGCACCAAACCAGAAATAGTGCTCTTCCCTGCCCCAGATGGGCCGACTATTGCGGTTAAAGACCCAGGCTTAACGGAGAAGGAAATACCTTTAAGGACCTCTCCACTCTCCACAATTTCTTTCTTGGCAACCACTTCAAGGGATGCCAATGAAATCTCGTCAGCTCGTGGATATGAAAATCTTACGTTGTTAAATTCGATACTTGGTTGTTTCTCCGAAAAGTGCACCGGTGCGACTGGGTCTTTCACCATTGGTTGTAAATCTAATACTTCAAATACGCGTTCAAAAGAAACCAACGCTGTCATGACATCCACACGAACGTTAGATAGTGAAGTAAGTGGTCCATAAAGTCTGGCGAGCAAAGTTGTAATTGCAAGAAGCGTGCCAATAGTTATTGCCTTACTGATTGCTAGATGACCACCGATTCCATATGCAAATGCAGTAGCAACTGCTGCAATTGTCGTTAGGACGCTAAAAAATGCTCTATTAAGAACTGCGCTTTTAATTCCAATGTCAGCAACTTTTCGAGCTTTTGTACGAAAGTTCTCGCCCTCTGCTTTGCCATCGCCATAAATATTTACAAGTAGAGCACCCGAAACATTAAATCGCTCAGTCATCGTTGAGGACATTTCTGCATTCACATTAAACGATTCACGAGTCAGCCCCTGTAACTTTTTTCCGATCCACTTAGTAGGAAGAACGAAAAAGGGAATCATCAACAGTGAAGCTAAGGTAATTTGCCACGACAAGGTAAGCATGGCTCCAACAACTAAAATTAGACTCAAAACATTGCTTACAACCCCGGAAAGCGTCGAAGTGAATGCTTGTTGTGCACCAATAACGTCTGAATTTAGACGTGAGATTAGTGCGCCAGTTTGCGTTCTCGTAAAAAATGCTATGGATTGCTTTTGCACGTGAGAAAAAACCTGAGTGCGAAGATCGTAAATTAGCCCTTCACCAATTTGGCTCGAATGCCAACGAAGGACAAGATTGATACTGGCATCAAAGAGTGCAAGAAATCCAACAAGGAGAGCAAGCTGAGTTACCACTCGACCGTTATGCGGGACAACGCCTTTGTCTATAAGTTGTTTAAGAATCAGCGGCGAAGCAACGGTCAACACCGCATCAAGAACCACCATGCCTAGAAAAATGATTAACTGCTTTTTATACGGCTTAGCGAATCCCACAATTCTCTTAAAGGTTCCCGCCTTAAGTTTCTGATCTTTGACTGACTGATCTGTTGAGGCATTGCGCAGTGCGCGCCATTGTGCGTGCGGGGTCATCGACATACTTTGACTTTATCCCTATTTTTGGCTGGTTGCACATCAGAAAGAGCTGACCTGAACGTCCTATAGACTTGTGCATATGACAGAGCTTTCAATGGTCGAAAGAGCCCGTAGCTACCGCAAGACCTACATTTTCATGTTGCTCTCCTCGCTCGCTTCCCTTGCAGCATCTCTCGTGCTCTCTGTAGATGCCATAACTTTGGCGAAAAATGCGGCCACAAAACTTTCATGTGACGTCAACGCCGTGGTCTCGTGTGGAAAAGTTGCTCGCTCATGGCAGTCGAGCTTGCTTGGTTTCCCAAACTCCTTCATCGGTTTGATTTGTGAGCCAGTTGTCATATCTGTAGCGGTAGCTGGTCTTGGAATGGTTATTTTCCCTAAGTGGTTCTTAAAGGCCGCTCTGACCGTCTATGGATTTGGACTCGTTTTTGCTTTCTGGCTTCTTTCACAATCATTTTTTGTCATCAAAGCATTCTGTCCATGGTGTCTTCTGGTAACTATTTCGACTGTAACAGTCTTCTCCACAATGCTGAGAATTAATTTGCGAGAAAACACTTTTAACAAATCACCTGAAGCTCAGGAAAAGGTTATTAATTTTCTAGATCGCGGTTGGGACCACGTTATCGTCGCTGCGGTATATACAATCATTCTTGTTTCAATTTTCTTCAAGTATGGAAAATACTTCTTGCCTACATTTGGTGGCTAATTTACTCAGGCAAGCCTTTTACAAAATCTCTTAGCCACTTACGTAATTCAGGACCCAAATCACTTCTTTCTGAAGCAAGTCGTATAGTCGCTTGTAAGTAACCTAACTTATCCCCGGTGTCGTATCGAAGACCTTTGAATATAACGCCGTGAACTGGGCCGCCGTGATCTTCGCGTTTGGTTAATTCGGCAATTGCATCGGTAAGTTGAATTTCGTTATTCCTACCTGGTGGAGTTTCTTGCAAGACTTTAAAGATATCGGCCGTTAATAGATATCGACCAAGCACGGCATAGTTGCTTGGAGCTTGATCTTTAGATGGTTTTTCCACAAGTCCACTTATACGAACAACATTCTCAATGCCGCTTCCTGGCTCTATCGGAGCTACAGCAGCTGCTCCATAAGAAGAGATTTGCTCAGGAGAAACTTCCATAAGCGCAATGACGCTTCCGCCAAACTTCTGATGGACTTTGATCATGGTCGGAAGTATTGGATTACGTTCATCAATTAAGTCATCGCCAAGTAGCACCGCAAACGGATCATTTCCAACAAAAGCTGCGGCGGTTAGAACAGCATCGCCTAAGCCACGCGGAGAAGCCTGGCGTCCATAGTGCATATGGGCTAATTTCGTAGACTCTCGAACTGATTCAAGAAGATCAAAGGCGCCCTTTTCTTCCAGTAACGCTTCAAGCTCGGTTGCTCGATCAAAATGATCCTCAAGAGCGCGCTTATTTCGACCCGTTATCATCATAATTTCAGTCAGCCCCGCAGCAGCTGCTTCTTCAACGACGTATTGAATTGCTGGCTTATCCACAACGGGCAACATCTCTTTAGGCATTGCCTTTGTTGCTGGCAAGAATCGAGTTCCCATGCCCGCGGCAGGTATGACCGCTTTCGTTATTGGCTTTAGATTCGAGCTCTGAGGCATGGTCTTAGATTAACTTAGAAAAGCTAGATATTGATGTCGAAGTTAGATTGAGTTTGAGTGAACTCATCGAGAAGGATTTGAATGCTTACATGCCAACGACCTTTTGCGGGTATCGATAGATAAGACATGTATTGATCAGAAGCCCCTGAAAGCTTTGCGTGCAGATCCACGATGTTCAACCCAGAGTTTGAAAAATACACATCAACAGCTGGGGACTTCAAAGTCCTTTTGGAATTGACAGCAAGCATGAGCATCGACGGCTGACCATTTCCGACTTTTTGGATATAGAAAGTACCGGAGAGATTATTATCGAATTTGACTGGGAATTGATAGTAGTTCTTTCCCGAATTTGCCAAAGTTAGACGTTGCGAAATTTTATACTTATTAGCAATAATTTTCGGTGGCGTGTAGGAGACCAAGAGTGCCGTTGTAACGACAATACTCACTATGGTTACAGACTCAATCAGGAGACTTTTCCGAAGACTGAAATCTAGAGAATCAATAATCTTCTTTCCAACAAAGTGATGATAAGCGCCGATAAATAGGGCAGTGAGAACGAGCGCTAGTTTTACAACAATAAAAGATTCCCATGCGCTCTTGCTTGCAAAATTTAGTGGCAAGGCCAAGAAATAGGTGAGTGTTCCGCCAAGTCCGACAAGAAGGAGGATGCTGAATGTGCTGATTTTCCGAGTCAGTACATACTGTTCTTTTGTTTGTCTAAGGAAAAGAGCAACAACCGAACCCGTCCAAAGTAGGGCAAAGAGCAAATGCCCTGCAGATATGTACTTAAGATAGCTCGGCTTCACAAGATCCAAAGGATGACCCTCAAAAAAAGGCTGAGAGACAAATAGAACACTCAAAAGAATAAGTTGATGGATCTTAGAGAATTTCACAGGGATAAATTCAATGCGTGGGACTAGGAGAATCAGGCCTAGGATCAAAAGTGCGAAAATAGATATTTGTGAACTTCCCGTACTCAGGAACGATTCTTTCAGGATGATGTAAGAGCTTGCTAGCCGAGCCAATGCGACCAACATGAGCAGGCGCACAGCAAGAAAATACAAACCTTTACGTGCCGCAAAGATTGCTCCAAAAATCAGGATAACTAAGACCCAAAAAAGACTTTGCAATACTTCATCCAAGTATGAAGTTGAGTTCGAACTCTTTAAACCAACTGCGGTGACATTGATTCCGAAGGTTGTGGAGCCGGCGACGAGATGACCGTCGTGGCTTATTACCTTCCAAGAAACAATGTAGCTACCTTTTGCAAGTATCCGAGCTGGAGTCAGTGTTGCAGTTCCTTCTCCGGTGGAAGCATCAAGGTGATAAGCGAATACAAATTTCTCAGACCTACCATTTGAAGCAGTAAGTGAAAATTGGCTAGCTTTTGCTTTAACTTCTTCGCCCCACGAAAGGACAATCACTTTTGGTGCGTCTGTCACCACGGAATTATCAATTGGGTAGGTTGCGACTAATTGCGCATGAGCCGATGCTTGTTCAGAACCAAATAGGATAAATGAAAATAGTAGCCCTACAACTGCTAAAGACTTTAAATAAAAAATTACTCGCTTGGAAACTCTTTTATTCAAAACGAATCAATCTACTTTAAGTTCAAGACTGGGACAGGCGTTGCTGACTCCGCCGGATCTGATCCATCAGCCGGACGTGGTTGTATCCAGTTTACTTTCAAGCCGCCAGTGCAATATTGAACGGCTGGAAATTTCAATTGTGAACCTTTTGCGGCAGGAGTTGTAACTGAAAACTTAAGGGTTAGTGCATTTGCTCCCATATCGGGCCCAGCTTTAATTGCAGCACCTTTAATATCCAAGTATGACTTTCCACCAGATGTGATAATTACTTCTTTCCAACTCTTCAGGATTTTTCCATGTTGAAAAACACCAACAGAAGAAAAACTTTTCGTATCAAAATTACTTGGGAGTTGTAGTTTGATCTCTGTTGTTTTGGAGCTAGCACTGCAATCGTGTGGAATCGAAAGAGCGAGAGTTTGATGTTTATTCGCGGATACCGAATCTGGATCAAATTCAACATGCGCACTCGCTATCGACACACCGAAAAGAGTGA
>CAIUFY010000141.1 GCA_903898555.1 uncultured Actinomycetes bacterium | reverse complement strand
TGTTCGCCGTTTGCCGCTTCACGAAGGGCGGATGTTGCGAATGGCAGCAGTTCTTCAACATGCACCGATTTTGCCTCGACGATTGCGCGGCGAAGAGTTGCCTCAAGCGCACCAATCCCTTGCTCAGAAATAGTGTTATCTGATTGCAAATATTCTGTTAATCGGAGCTCTTCTTTATAGTTAAATGTTGGGTTCGGGCGAGCACCTACATGGGTATCAACCACCTGGAGGTGGACGGTATTTGAACCGACATCAAGAACACCTAATCGCACGAGGCGAACTTACTAGGTAAAGCCCATTCCACGCGGGTTAGAACCATCACTTTTCTCATGGCATAATAAGCCGCTGGTTCAGATACTTGGCCCAAAGATTGCCTCCCTAGCTCAGTGGTAGAGCATCCGCCTTGTAAGCGGAAGGTCGTCAGTTCAATCCTGACGGGGGGCTCCACGATTAAACGAAACTAACAATCTCCTTGGAATTTTGGTTGGATTAGCCATGACTAATTCTTCGAATCACCGCTCTGCAATATTTGCTCTTTCTAGTGAATACATCGATACCGCTGCTCGGATGAGTCCGATGGCCGCAACTGGCCTTGGAATTCCAGGCTTTGATCATCTTCTTGATGATTTTTCGACGGCCCATGCTGCAAAAGAAGCGGCATTTTCACGTGGCGTTCTTGCACAGGCGAAAGCTCTGGAGCCAATTGATGAGATTGATCGAATTGCAAAAGAAGTTCTTATCGAGCGCCTTGAATCTGGATTAATTGTTTACGATTCAAATGAACGTTTTATCGCTTATAGCCCAATAGTAAATCCAGCCTCATACATTCGCTCCATCTTCACAATCATGCCGACCCAAGGTGATGAAGCGATTGCGAGCATAACCTCGAGATTAAACGCAGTTGGTAAAGCTTTGGATTCATGGAAATCAACCATTGAAGAGATGCATGCAAAAGGACTTGGAACAGCTCGTAGACAAGTACTCGTAATTGCAGAACAACTTAAGACTCATGGAACCGGAAATTACCAAGGTTTTGCAAATGAAATTGATGCGGACGGAAAGTATCCTGCTTTGCACGAAGCAGCAAAGAACGCTGAAGCTGCATCGTTAAAGATGTCCGAGTGGATGCGTGATGTCCACGCCCCTCGGTCAACAGAAGTGGATGCTGTAGGTGAGGCACGATACGCACCTTGGGCTCGCTACTTCACCGGAGCGAATCTAGATTTGCGTGCGACATATGAATGGGGAATGGATGATCTCCAACGCATCAATGAACGCATGTACAAGGCTGCTGAAAAGCTAGGCCTAAAGGGAAAGACTCTTGCCGAAGTTGCTGATTATTGCGAGAACGCAGAGCTTCATCGCATTGAAGGCACTGATGCACTACTTCAAAAACTAAAGGACTTCACACAAGAAGCAGTTGCTGCACTCGATGGAAAATACTTCGATATTGATCCTTCAATCGCGTTCTGCGACGCTCGCCTTGCTCCTGAAGGTTCAGCTGCAGCCCCTTATTACATGCCACCAAGCGAAGATCTTTCTCGCCCAGGTACAACGTGGTATCCAACTCTTGGCCACACAACATTTAATTTCTGGCACATCGCATCAACTTGGTATCACGAAGCCGTTCCAGGTCATCACTTGCAATTTGCCACAGCAAATCTCGAGAAAGATCGCTTGAGTCGCTTCCAACGAACGGATGCATGGATTAGTGGTTACGGTGAAGGCTGGGCGTTGTACGCAGAACGTTTCATGGATGAACTTGGTGCTTTTGATGAACCATCGCTAGAGCTGGGTTATTTGGCCGGACAAGCACTTCGCGCAGCTCGCGTTGTTGTAGATATTGGCATGCATCTTGGCTACAAAGACTTTGACGGAAATGTGTGGAATGCAGATTCGGCATATAACTTGCTCGTTGAACGTGCGCTGATGGCTCCTGATTTTGCTAAGAGTGAAATCGAGCGCTACCTCGGATGGCCAGGCCAAGCAATCTCTTACAAAGTTGGAGAGCGCGTTTGGATGGAAATTCGCGAAGATGCTAAGAAGCGTTTAGGTGCAAATTTTGATATCAAGTAGTTCCACAGTTACGCGCTTGCAATCGGACCTATGGGCCTTGATCCACTTCGCCGCGAGATGGCGCAATGGGATGGGAATTAACGCTCCCTGCAACCGTGAGTGGTAACCCCCAAATTATTCAGTGCACGCTCGGGCTTCTCGCCATACTCGCAAATTCAACTGTGTTGTAAGCCACGTCGTCTATTTTCGAGCGGATACTTAATGAAGGACCGCCAATGACGACGGCCCGTTGAGGTTAGGGGAAGTTCATATGGCTGAAAATAAAATTGCCGATCCTGTCCCACTAGGACTGGCCGCTTTTGGCGTAACACTCATGATGCTTAGCTCTGCAAATGCTGGACTTTGGGGCGGTGCCGGTGGGGGCGCAGTAGTTGGAACAGCCCTCTTTTATGGCGGCATAACTCTCGCACTTGTTGGTCTTCTCGAGTTTATGCGAGGCAATGCATTCACGGCAACAGTCTTTAGCTCCTTCGGAGCATTCTGGATGTCAGTTTGGTACTGGCTAACACATGCTGCAGTTCAAGCACCAGGCTCTCTTGGCGTCTTCCTTATGGTTTTCTCGCTTGCATCATTTGTAATGTGGATCTGTGCAATCAAACTCGGCATGCAACTCAATGTCTTGTTCTTGCTTCTAACAATTACCCTCGTTCTATTGGCTTATGGCAATTGGGGCGCTGGACATGCGAGCATGGTTAAAGATGGCGGATGGACCGGGATGGTTACAGCCGCTCTTGCACTTTACCTGACTGCAAAATCGTTGATTAACGAAATTTGGGGACGGAAAGTGCTTCCTTAATACAAGATAGTTAATAAAAGCCCCGGTCGACATTGGCCGGGGTTTTTTATTTAAGAGCTGCAACCCAAATATCAAAGAGAGCTGTTGAAGCAATGGGATGCACAATTAACATCCCGCCATTTGTTGGGAAAAGATCTTCTTCGCCTTGCTCGTTTAGGACTATAAAGATTTAGAAACTCTTACAAGTGACCTAACCCAGTGCAAATGGGCTTTGGTCCTCCATTAACGTTTCCGTAGCGATGATAAGTAATTGCAACGGATTGTTCTAGCAACCAACGCGGAGCTTCGATATCACCGCGTTGTGCCACAGGTCGAGTATCGAGTGACACGCCTTTTGCCATCAACTCCGCGCCTGGTGCTGTTTCACTGGAAAGCCAGCGGACTTTAAATTGAGATCGCGAGATAAGTTCATCAAAGCTCTCGGCACTTGCCGTGCTCCACAAAACTTCTGTACCGGTAATTTGCGCGATGTAGTTGATAAGTGAAATATCTTCATTTGAAGTCGAGTCATCTACTCGAACGATAATCGGCGCCAATGGCTTGCGATAGCGCTGGTAATTCTTCTCGACAGACAGCCCGGTAGCGTCAATTGCCTTGCTTCCAACCTTCTTCCACCATTCGTCTACCGACCATTTCGCGGCACGTGAATCTTGCAATGGAGACCAATTGCGAAGTGCATGCACATAATTTGGGCCACCTGCTTTTGCGTTCGCGCCCACACTTGATCGCTTCCATCCGCCAAATGGTTGGCGTTGCACAATCGCGCCTGTGATTCCACGATTTATGTAAAGATTTCCGGCCTGA
>CAIUFY010000140.1 GCA_903898555.1 uncultured Actinomycetes bacterium | reverse complement strand
TCAAATCCCTTTTCTACGACGTCATCGATATCAATTGTTGCTGTAACAACTTTTTCGATTGGGTACTTGCCGGCAGCAGCCAAACGAATAATGCGTGGCCAGTCTGTGATCAAATAACACCAAGAACCGATAAGCGAAATATCTTTCTCTGAAAGCTTCATTGCATCGATTGTTGCTGGCTTAGTATGAAGACCAGTTTGCACAATGCGACCACTGCGACGTGTTTCATCAATGCAAGCAGTGAGACCTGGTGTTGATCCAGATGCCTCTACTGCAACGTCAATGCCATGTCCATCTGTTGCCTTCATGATTTCTTCATGCAAGTTTTGCTTTATTGGATCAATTACAGGACCCAAGTTGAGAGTCTTTGCAAATGCTGCGCGGTAAGGATTTGGTTCAGAGATGATTACTTGTGACGCACCAATTGCACTTGCGTACAACGCACTTAGTGCACCAATCGGACCAGCACCGGTGACGAGAACGACGTCTCCACCTTTCATCTGCAGGCGGTCAACGCCATAAGCAGCCACAGCCGCTGGTTCTACGACAGCACCAGCAATATCTGATATCGAATCTGGGAGCTTTGCAACTTGGTATTCCTTAAGAACTGCAATCTCTCCAAGACCACCAGTTTCAGCGCTTAATCCTGTACAAGCAAAGAGTTCACACAAGTGTCCGCGACCCGTACGACATGGATCGCACTTTCCGCAAACAATCGCAGGCATGATTGCAACGCGATCTCCAATTTTTACAGTCGTGACATCTGAACCGATTTCGATAATGCGTGCAGAAAATTCGTGACCTAGGATTTGTGGGTTTGTAACACCGGTGAGTGGGTGTGGCTTTGTTGGGGTAACGATTGCGCCAACCATGTACTCGTGAAGATCTGTTCCGCAGATACCGCAGTAAAGAGGCTCTACAACCACTTCGTCAGCGAGAGGTGCGCCTGGTCGAGCAACTTCCTCAACTCGAATGTCTTTTTGTCCGTGGAAACGTGCAGCCTTCATTTTTTTCCTCCTGATCGAGTGAGTGAATAAGAAATTGCAGCGAAAACAATGAGCAAACCTTGGAACATGTATTGCCATGTCTGCGAAAGATTTAGGAAGACGCAAGCGTTTAGAACTTGGACCATCAACACAGATCCCAACAAACTTCCAATGAATGATCCACGTCCGCCGAGCAAGCTAGTGCCGCCGAGTACAACGGCAGTGATTGATTGCAATGTATAACTGGTTCCCTGGGCTGGGTCCCCAAGTCCAATAAGACCCATGATGATGACTGAACCCACGGCTGCAAAAAGTGCAGATGCAATGTAGGCGCCAATGATGGTGCGATTGATGTTAATACCAAGCCGGCGGGCAGATTCTTCGTTTGAACCCGATGCGCGAAGTCGAACGCCCCAACCTGTACGACGCAATAGAACTTCGAAGAGAACCGCAGCGCCAGCCAAAATGATGAATGTATAAGGAATTGGACCGATCTTGGCTAGAAGCGCATCTGTCACGGTGGCGTTGATATATCCACCAGGAGCTGGACGCAGGAGATAACCGATACCGATCAAGGCGATATAAACCGTCAAAGTGCCCGCAACAGGCGTGAATTTAGCGAATCTAATAAGAGAGCCATTCACAATTCCTATGAGCACGGCAACTACAAACATCAATAGAAAACCAATAATTATGATTGGGAGCGATTTACCATCATTTACAAAGAAGGAACCTACGACCAATAAGACTCCCGAAGCCGGTCCAACGGAAAGGTCAATACCTCCAGTCATTAAAACAATTGTCTGGCCAAGAGCGATGAAACCTAGCCCAGTTCCAAGTCCTAAGACCGCATTGATGTTGTATGAACCAAAGTACAAATTGTTGCGAGAGAAAATGAATAGACCCAATAGCGTAATCATGCCCGTTAGAACGATTGGTGGAAGGAAATCTGAGCGCAGCAACTTGCGAGTGCGAAGGACTCTCTCCGAGACAGTCGGACCCTCTTCCTTCTTAAGCTTTGTAGAACTTACGGCCGCTGCAACAATTTTTGTCTCAGTGATGTCCTCACCTTCAAGTGTGCTGACTACGTGACCACGAGACATGACGTACACACGGTCGCATAATCCTTCCAGCTCTTTCGCATCTGAAGAATTCACAATGACTGGAATTCCCTTTTCTGCGACTTCACGGAGAATTTTGTAAATTTCAGCACGAGCGCCGACGTCAACACCTTGGGTTGGCTCATCGGCAATAATCAAAACCGGCTCAGCTAGTAATGAACGCGACATAACAATCTTCTGTTGGTTTCCACCAGAAAGTGCTGAGACGTCAGCATCCATCGAGGGCGCCTTAACTTCTAGAGACTGCAATGAAGCATGAACAACATTTGTCTCGGTTTTGCGGCTTACAAAAAGTCCACTTGTAAATTTGCTTAGCGCATTTACTGCAGCATTCTCACGGACGGAGAGAGTCATCATCAAGCCTTCGCCATGACGATCTGATGGCATGTATGCAGCTTTGTTAAGAAGTTGCTTACTTGAAATTGGCTCGCCACTTATTTCGATGGCTCCAGAAAACTTATCAAGCCCGGCGATTGCGCGCAGGAGCTGGCTTTGGCCATTACCAACGACGCCGGCAATGCCTACGATTTCACCTTTATTTGCTGTTAAAGAGACGTTTTGGAAGTCAGCGCCGGAGATGTCTGCAACTTTGAAGAATTGCTTATCTGTGGATTTGATTCCGTGCTTTGGTGGGAATGTTGATTCAAGTTCGCGTCCAACAATCAAAGTCATGATTTCATCATCAGAAATATCGGCAATGTCTTTAACTCCACGCCACTTACCGTCGCGAAGAACGGTTACTCGATCAGCAAGCTCTCTTACTTCAGCCAATCGGTGGGTAATGTAAACAACTGATGTGCCAGATTTTGCAATCTTTTTCACGCGATCAAAGAGAATTTCAACCGACTCTTGTCCAAGAGGAGCTGTTGGTTCATCCAAAATGAGAACTCGTGGATTTACAGCGAAGGCCTTAGCAAGGTCAAGTAGATGCTGTTGAGCGATAGTAAGTGTCTCGACACGGTCTTTAATATTTGCAGTAAAGCCAAAGTCATCAAGAATTTTGCGCATAGTTGCAGCAGGGCTGCCTTCGGTGAGTAGAAACTCTTCCGGTACTGAAATTCGAATGTTCTCTTCAATGGAGAGATCTGGAAGAACGGCTGGATGTTGGTGAACAATTGCCAAGCCATGGGATGTTGCTAAATGCGGTGTCAGTGCAGTGATTATTTCGCCATTGATTTCAATGGTTCCGCTATCTGGTTGCAACGTTCCGGATGCAACATTCATCAATGTGGACTTGCCAGCGCCATTTTCGCCAAGCAGGGCGTGAATCTCTCCCTCTTTCACTTCTAGCGATACATCACGTAGAGCTGCTACACCTGCGAAGCTCTTGGAGATATTCGAGAGGATGAGTGGAGAACGTGACACTTTTTCACCTATTTCTATTCATCGTACTTTAAGAATCTTACGCCTTACATTGGAAAATCAGATTGGCCACTTTATTGGCAGCCAATCTGATTTCATTTCCTACTTATCGATCAGATGTTGCTTAGTTGGTCTTCAACTTAGCTTGTGCATCCCCAGACATCTTTGCAGAGAGGTAAACGTCTCCTGGAAGATCCTTACGGCACTGGACAGGTGATGGCTTGCCAGATACTGAATCCTCGAACAAAGTTGATGGATATGACTTAGCTGTTGGTGTCTTTCCACCTGTAGCTAGAGCAATCGCCCAGTCTGCTGCCAGACGTGAGTGATCGTTTTGAGTTGAGATTGTCATCATCTTGAAGTTAGGTTGTGTTGCATGGTTATCCTGGTAGAAGCAACCAAAGACGTTTCCGTCTGAACCTGCAATTGCAGGAACTTTCCAACCTGAATCAACTGCAGCTTGTAGAGCTGAAACAATTGATGGACCGAAGTCGGTTGTGATTGCATCGATTTGAGGGTACTTAGCAATAGCTGCAGTCAAGACTTCTTGAGCCTTGCCTGGATCCCAGTTTGTAACTTCAAATGGCTGTGCACCGATGAACTTGTACTTTGGATCTGTTAGTACTGCGTGTAGACCCTTTGCTTCATCTGCGCCTTGGCTGTTACCAGCTGGGCCTGAGAGAGAAAGAATGTTTCCACCGTTTGGAAGATTCTTCTTAATCCACTCGCCCCATAGCTTTCCAGCAAGAACGAAATCTGAACCTACGAATAGGTTGTAATCCTTACCAGCAGTTCCGCCAGCCCATACGCGATATGGAACTGTCTTTACGCCAGCTTTGAAAGCAGAACGAAGTGCAGGGAGCATTGCTTGTCCAGCATCTGGGAATACAACAAGAGCCTTTACGCCCTTTGCAACCATTCCCTTGATATCTGAAATTGCTTTGTCAGTCTTGCCTTGACCATCTGCGTAGTAAAGCTTTGTAACGCTTGGGCAGAGCTTAACTTCTTCGCGTACAGCAGCAGTTGTTACTAGGCGCCATGAGTTTCCACCGAATCCATCAGTGAATCCCATAGTAATTTTCTTAGGGCCGCACCATGAAGGGACACCAGCAGCGCTACTTGAAGAAGTGGCGACCACGCTGGTTGCGATTGTTAATGCCGCAACACTGATGACACTCGCGACTACAGCGGCTCGAGATTTGAAGCGTATCAAGTTATTTCCTTTCCTAGTTGTGCGGCAAATATTGACGCACTTCCGGTGATCTAGCGATCCCGAAACTTGTTTTTAGGCAGCCTGAAGTTCTCTGCCCTTTGCACCGAATTTGGAGCGAACCGCTTTCCAGTTCACTGCATACAGTGCGATACCCAGCATTAATGAAATTGAGATAACAATTGTGCGAACGCCGTAAGGAACGCCAAGTGAAAGAACGAACATATCTAGTTGCTTAAGAAAAAGTGCGGCAAGCGCTGATGCCGCAGGGAATCCGCGACCACCAAGGAGTGATGTTCCTCCAAGCACAACAACTGCGACAGAAGGAAGAACAAATTCATCGCCTTGATACGCAGTTGGTTGAGAAATAACTCCACCAAGAATTACTCCAGCGATGCAGTAAAAAATTTGAGCGGCGACATATGCACCAATTTGGTAACGGCCGACTTTGAGGCCGGTTGCAAGAGCAGCACGTGGATTAGCTCCTACTGCTTCAAAACGACGTCCAATAACGGTGCGCTTGAGCAAAATGGTAAGGATGACCGCGCAAATAATTCCGTAGTAGACAGAGTGCTGTAGACCAAAAGTCTTGTTGTTTGTGAAGTGAGAAAGGCGATCAGTTGTGCGACGTGGGCTTCCGCCTGAAAGGGCCATCATCACGCCGTATAAAAGTGAGTTCACACCAAGTGTTGCAACTATGGAATTAAGTTTTGTCTTAGTGACAAGGGCACCATTTATTAAGCCGGTAATGATTGCGGCGGCAAAAGCAGCAAGGACTGCAGGGATCAAACGATCGTCATGACGATCTGGACCCCAGGTCACAATCACAACGAAGAGCGATACAGAGCCAGCTACAGAGAGGTCGATGCCACCTTGTTGGATAACAAGTGTTTGACCGAGGCCAACAATCGCAAGACATGCAGCAAATGGAAGCATTCCCATCTGAGCTACCCGACTGATACTTGTTGGGGCAAAGATTGCACTTGCAATGTAAAGAAAGATGACGCCAGCCAGAACAGTCTTCATTCCACGCGAAACTTGCATACGTGCAGAACGTTTAACTTCTCGGATTTGCGTAGTGCTCATGTTCACCTTTCCAGGTCTTGCTGTGAAGTGTGACTGTACACATGGCACTTGGCGCCCACAAGGGTTTTCTATAACGCTTAGATAACGCTTCGATAACAGTTTTGAAAGAGCTAAAGTGAAGTGACGCTTAAGTTACTTCTGGAAGGTCTCCAGTAACTTCGCCATATCTTTGGCCGATAGCCCCTGAGCGACGGCTTGCGCATAAGCCTCTTGAACGGCTGGAGTTGAGATTAGCGGGAGTCCTAATCGATCTCCGAGAGCGGCAATTAGGTTCATATCTTTAAGAACAGTATCGATTCGCATCGCCACGGGAGCCTCGGGATCGATAAATGCCTGCCGCTTGTATTTCACATATGGAGCTGCAATCACGCTCTCCTCGAGAATGTCATAAGCGTCCTCAATTTCAATCCCCCCGCCGGTAGCGATCGCCAATGATTCAGCGACTGCCGCGTTTAGCGAGTGAACTATGAGGTTTACCGCCAATTTCATCACTTGGCCATTTCCGGCTGCGCCTAGATTCGCCACTTTCTTCGAGAATTTCATCAATAGCGGGGTGACTTCTTCAATTGCGCTCGCTTCTCCGCTGGCCATTACAAGTAGCTGGTGCGAGGCAATCGTTGCCATACTTCCTGAAACAGGTGCATCAACAAACCTAAGCCCAGCATCTGTAATCGCCTTATTAAGCGTTATTGGTGTGTCGACACCACTCGTGCTCATATCAACAATAATTGCTGAAGGTTTGCATGAGGCAAGAACGCCAGGAGCCAAGAGAATTTCTTCAACAACATCTCCTGAGGTCAGAAGAGTGATAACAATGTCTGCAGTTGAAATTGCCGCCGTCAGGTCGGTCGATGTGGTGAACGATGGCGCAGAAAACTCCTTCTCAAGTGCACCAAGCTTCTCTGCGCTTCTATTCCAGAGAGTTACTGGCACACCATCCGCTACGAGCTCTCTAGCAATAGCTGAGCCCATCTTTCCAGCGCCAACGATAAGTACGTTTGTCATCCATTACCAATCAATATTTTGCCGTTTGAAGTTCCGCTAACAAGTGAATCAAAAGCCGATTTAGCATCTTCTAGTTTGTATGTCGGACCCGTAAGTAGGTCAGCAACAGTGCCATCGGCTAACAATTCGAGTGCCTCTGGCATATCGTCCATGCAAACGTGAGCAACAGTAGTTTGAAGTGTTACTTCTCGTAGGACTGGATCTGCAAATACAAGCTCTTGAGGAGCCTTATTGAGACCCAACAACATTGTTGTTCCGCCCATCAAGGTGAGTGCAACCGCTTTTGCAATTCCACCAGGAGTCCCAGACGTCTCGAAAACCACATCGGCTTGGTTTCCAAACTGATCTTTCAGATCTTGAATTGTTGCATCCTTGCTAATCAGCAACGTCTTCGAGACTCCCAATTGCTTTACAACGTCCAAGCGATCTTGCGAGATATCTGCCGCAACAACAGTTACGTTCTTGTTTCGAAGCGCAACGCAAACAAATGCACCAATCGCTCCTGCGCCAAGAAGGTAAACAGTGTCGCCGGCTTTAACTCCAGCACGTCGGACTCCATGAATTCCAACCGCGAGAGGTTGTGCGAGTGCTGCGCGTTCAAAAGAAAGTCCATCTGGAATCTCAACACATGTAGTGGCGGGCGCTGCAACGAACTCTGCGAGTCCACCATGTGTGCTCAAACCAAGCGTGTAGTAATGGTCGCAAAGGTTCGTGCGTCCCTCTTTGCAACGTTTGCAATTTCCGCAAGAAACTCCTGCACCGCAGGCAACCTTCTTGCCGACATATGACTTTACATTCACTCCAGCCTCAACAACTGTTCCAACAAATTCGTGACCAAGAATCGTTGCACCTTGATGCTTGCTATTTGGATGTGGCTTCTCAAGCGGAACCATTAACGCACCCTTGTGATACTCAGATGCATCAGTTCCACAAAGACCGTTGTATGCAACTTTAATCAGTAGATCATTGTCGCCAATGGTTGGAAGAGAAACTTCTTCAATACGCAGATCATCAAGGCCGTGAAGAACAGCGGCTTTCATAGTGCTCATGACTTGCTATTTGTGACGTGAACCTTAATTTGGCTCTTGTCAGTCAAGACTTTGTCATAGGCAAGATTTGCCTCACTGATATCAAATGTAGAAGTAACAAGCTTCGACAGATCAATATTTGTTCGGGCAAGGAATTTAATGGTTTGTGGCCATACACCTGGTGAACCGATGATTCCGCGGACTTGGAGTTCTTTGGACTGGATAAGGCCCATTTGCGTTGGTGCACTTCCACCAACACTGATACCAATAATCACGATTCGAGCACGAAAACCAGCAACTTCAAGGGTTGCTGACATGGCATCTGGTCGCCCGCTTGCATCAATAACGACAGATGCACCCTGTCCCTGGGTGAGCGCCATAACCTGATCTGCAACAGATCCCTTTGTTG
>CAIUFY010000139.1 GCA_903898555.1 uncultured Actinomycetes bacterium | reverse complement strand
GGGATTGGTTGAGGAATCTGGAATTGAGCACGAAACTGGGGCAATTCTCTACAAGACTACCTCCGTATTTCTGGAGAAAGTTGGGGTTAACTCGATTAACGACCTCCCAGCCCTCGCACCATTCCTACCGGATACCGATGGGCTTGATGAAATTCTTGCCTCATTGACCGAGTAAGCCCAGTTCAAAGCCCTCTTTCCGGCCAGAGAATTGGCTGTTTAATCAAGTAGGCCGTACAGTTCCTCTCCTAATGAATCGAGAGGATTCCGGAATATGGAAATTCGTTTACAGAAAGCTTTAGCTGACGCAGGGGTTGCAAGCCGTAGAGCTTGTGAAGAGTTGATCACCTCAGGGCGAGTCAGCGTTAATGACGTCCAAATCACAACACTGGGCACGAAAGTTAACCCGGAAATTGATAAACTTGCAGTTGATGGTGAGACAATTTCTGCAAATAAGTCTAAAACTTATCTTCTTTTTAATAAACCAGCAGGTGTTTTGTCAACGATGTCTGACCCAGAGGGACGTCCATCGCTAGGGGACTATTTCTCAGATAGGTCGGATCGACTCTTTCACGTAGGTCGGTTAGACAAGGAGAGTGAGGGCTTGATTGTCCTGACAAATGATGGCGAAATTGCCCATCGCGCCACCCATCCGTCATACGGACTAATTAAGAAATATTTAGTTGAAATCGAAGGCCACCTATCAGTTGCCCAGGCTCAAGAGCTTCGCTCTGGAATCCGCTTGGAAGATGGTTTGGCAAGAGCCTTGGAAGTTACAGTCTTGCGCGAACCAACTCCGAAGAACGCTTGGATTGAGATAGCCATCCACGAAGGCAGATACCATATTGTGCGAAGAATGTTTGAGGAGCTGGGACTTCCAGTCTTGCGTCTGATTCGAACAGAGTTTGGACCGCTTAACGTCGGCGAGACGAAAGTTGGACGTTGGCGCCACCTCAATGAGGGAGAAGTAGAAAATCTATTTCAAGTTTTAAAGCTAAATCGATAAGTCGGAAACCAAAAAGAAGAGATATCGATAAAACCATTTTGTGCATATCAAATATTATCGATTTAGCAATAATCTTGAACGTAAATGTCCATAGATTAATGGTTATATCGACATTACCATGATAGATGAATTTGGTACGGTGAAAATGTCGATAATTGCGTAAGCGATTTATTGATAAATAGCAATAGATGTTTAAGGTTTTAATAACACTCAACGAAATTCAGCGAGAGGGTAGAATTTGGATATGAAAGTTCGAGCAATACGTGGCGCCACTCAGCTTGAAGCTGACTCCGTCGAAGCGATGAAGGAGGCGGTTGTTGATTTACTGAGCACGCTCTTTCAGGAGAACGAGCTCGAAGTCGATGATCTTATTTCTATTCTTTTCACCGCGACTTCCGACATCCACTCAGATTTCCCAGCTGCGGCGGCCAGGACTCTAGACCTCGGAGCCGTCCCACTAATGTGCGCGCAAGAACTCACAATTGAGGGGTCTTTGCCTCTTGTCGTAAGAGTAATGGTTCACGCATATTCGAACCGAAACCATGCCGAGATTCGCCATATTTATCGTCGTGGAGCCCAGTCGCTACGCAAAGACATCGCGCAATAAGCAATGGATATTCGCATAATAGGTGCTGGTTTGATTGGAGCTTCGATCGGCTTGGCTGCGAAGCAGCGAGGTGATTCGGTAACTTTTGAAGACTTGAATAGCGAAAACTTGCGCGTTGCACAGGATTTAGTCGGGGGAGACCCAAAGAGTTCCTCACCGGATTTAGTTGTTATAGCTACCCCACCAAAGCAGGCACTTACGGTGCTTTTGGAAGAATTTGAGCGCAACCCTCAAGCAATGTTTATAGATATATGTGGATTAAAGTCTGAACTTGTACATGAGATCGAAAGTTTTTCGGAACTTGCGAGTCGGTTTTGTGGGTCTCACCCAATGGCTGGTCGGGAGCTTTCCGGGCCGACGGCCGCCAGAGCCGATCTCTTTCAAGGTGCCACATGGGTGCTCACTCCAACATCCCAGACAGATCCAGCCGTAGTTGAGGCAGCCAGAAAGTTGGCCTCTGATCTAGGAGCAATAGTTCAAGTAGTTCCCGCAGATCTTCACGATGAAGTTATCTCTACTGTTTCCCACCTTCCGCAGCTTATGAGCACCATTCTGGCTCGAGCACTCACTCACCGGACTGATGACGAATTAGGTTTGTCGGGGCAAGGACTTCGAGACGTAACTCGGCTCGCCGAGAGCAACGCGAAATTATGGGCAGATCTTTTAATTCGAAATCGTCGAAACGTTTCGATGGATCTGGAAAGGGTCCAAAAGGAGATAGCTGAAGCTTTGATTCACCTGGCACAGCAGGATGAGTTGGAGTTGGAGAAATTCATTTCCAAAGGAAATCTAGAAAAGTCTCGAATTCCGGGCAAGCATGGCGGCAAATCACGGGATTACGTCTATCTACCAATCGTCATTGAAGACAAAGCCGGACAGTTGGCAGCAATATTTGATGAATGTGCTGTGGCGGGCGTTAACGTTGAAGATCTCTTCATCGAGCATAGTCCCGGACAAGAAACAGGTTTAATCACATTGGCACTTTCTCAAGATGACGCAAACATCTTGCGTCCTCATCTTGTTGAAAAGAATTGGCGAGTGCACGCTCTTCGTGCAAATCGCTAATCATTAGAGAAAGTACAGTTAACTTATGAACAATGTTGTTGTAGCGATTGACGGTCCAAGCGGGTCTGGTAAGTCCTCGACAGCAAAAGCAATTGCTCGTCGCGCAAATTGGAGCTACCTAGATACTGGTGCTTTGTACAGAGCAATTACTTGGTTGGCACTTGAAAATAATTGCGAGGACGACAATCAACTTGTCGACTTAGCCATTTTGAATCCAATTACTTTTAAGACCGATCCTAATGATCCTCGAGTTTATGTCGGTGACGTGGATATTTCAGAAAACATTAGAACACTACGCATCACGGATAAAGTTTCAGAGTTTGCCAGGATGGCCAAGGTTCGTGAGTACCTTGTTGGTTTGCAACAAGTAATTATTGAATCGGCACAATCTGGAATTGTTGTCGAAGGACGCGATATCGGAACAGTGGTTGTTCCTGATGCGCAATTAAAAATATTTCTCTACGCAGATTTAAGAGCGCGCACAGATCGTCGTGAGAATGAAATGACTGAAAACGTTTCGACGGAGCGAGTCGCGCAATCCCTTGAATCCCGTGATCAAATTGATATGAATCGAGCTGTGTCGCCACTAAGACCAGCAGAAGACGCGCTAGAAATTGATTCTTCAAATCTAAACTTGGATGAAGTTGTCGATGTTATTTGGGGTTGGTTGGGGGAGAGAAGTCTTTTGGGACTTCCCAAAGTTGCAATTATTGGACGTCCAAATGTTGGCAAATCAACGTTGGTAAACAGAATCATTGGTCGTCGCGAAGCTATCGTGGAAGATACTCCCGGTGTTACGCGCGATCGCGTCAAGTACGAAGCCGAATGGAATGGTCGCCGCTTCATACTTATAGACACTGGTGGTTGGGAAGTTAAGCCAGAAGGTATCTCCCAAAAAATAACTGCGGGAGCCGAGATGGCTATTGCAGAAGCTGATTTAGTTTTGTTCGTAGTTGACGTTCAAATTGGCGCATTAGATGAAGATGATTCATTGATTGATTTGTTACGACGCAGCGGAAAAGAAACGATTTTAGTTGCGAACAAAGTTGACAGCGATGTTGATGAAGCCGATGCACATGCATTGTGGAATCTGGGACTAGATCAACCATATTTTGTTTCAGCTCTTCATGGCCGCGGCGCAGGAGATTTGCTAGACATCGTGATGGAGAAATTGCCGGAAGTTGGAAGTGAATTAGCTGATGATGGCTATCGCCGAATCGCATTAGTTGGTCGACCAAATGTTGGTAAGTCGAGTTTATTGAATATTTTGGCAGGGGAGTCGCGCGTACTTGTTGATGACGTTGCAGGCACAACACGAGATCCAGTAGATGAGCTAATTGAATTTGGTGGAACTACATGGAGATTTATTGATACAGCTGGAATTAGAAAGCGCGCAATTTATGACAGCGGTACGGACTATTACGCTAGTTTGCGTACAGCAGCGGCACTTGATCGCGCAGAGCTAGCTGTAATTATTTTGGATGCATCCATTCCTCTTACTGAACAAGACTTACGTGTTATCACAATGGCCGAGGAAGCTGGCCGCGCGATGGTTCTTGTTATGAACAAATGGGATCTTGTGGATGAAGAGCGACAAATTCAACTCGAGAAAGAATTGGATCGAAATCTTGAACGCTACCCATGGGTGCAGAGAGTTAACGTCTCCGCCAAGACTGGTTGGCACAGAGATAGATTGGCCCCAGCATTACGCACAGCCATTAAGGGTTGGGAAACTCGAATTCCAACTTCGAAACTCAACTCATTCTTAGGTGCGTTAATTTCTGCAACACCTCCTCCGGTTCGAAGCGGAAAGCAACCGAAGATCCGTTTTGCAACTCAGGTGCAGGTTTCGCCTCCAAAGTTTGTTTTATTCTCTAGCGAATGGGTCGAAGTGGCTTATCGCCGCTTTATCGAGAGACGTTTGCGCGAGGAATTTGGTTTCAGTGGAAGCCCAATTGAAGTTGCAATAAAGGTGCGAGAAAAGGACTAATTGCATGAGTGAATCAAGCAATCGAATAGTCACGTTGCCAAATGGCCTCACCTTGCTTCGAGCTTTCGGGATACCTCTCTTTCTCTGGCTTTACCTTTCTGAGCATCAAAGAGGATGGGCTTTTGTAGTTCTAGCTATTGGTGCCGCAACGGATTATTTTGATGGCAAGCTCGCTCGAGCTCTGAATCAAGAGAGCAACCTCGGCGCAATGATGGATCCAACGATTGATCGCGCCTACATTGCAGCAACGGTTATTGCTTTAGCGGTTGAGAAAGTAATTCCATGGTGGGTGGTTGCAATTTTGGTCTTGAGAGATCTTTGGATGGCCCTCATGCTCGCAATCAAGAAGTCTCGATCGGGTGAGGTGTTCCAAGTCACCTACCTGGGTAAGGCTGCAACATTCTGCCTTCTTTACGCATTTCCCTTCCTATTATTAAGTGGCGATTCTGGCGCTGAAAAACTTTTTCACATAGCCGGCTGGGCCTTTGTTTTGTGGGGAGTTGGTCTTTACCTATTTACTGCTCTGCAATACAGTTCCGATGCTTTAACTAACAAACTGAAAGGTTCATGATGTCTAACACTCCTGAGAACGTTACTTATACGAAAGAGCACGAGTGGGTTCTAGACAATCCAGATGGGTCAGTTCGCATTGGAATTACCGACTATGCGCAGGGCGCACTTGGCGACATCGTTTATATTCAACTTCCAAAACTCAATTCCGTGGTTAAAGGCGGAGCGGTTTGCGGAGAGGTTGAATCCACGAAGAGCGTTTCAGAAATTTATGCGCCTGTCGGCGGCACGGTTGTTCGTGTTAATGAAAAATTGGAGAGTAATCCAGAACTAATCAACTCCGATCCTTTTGGAGAAGGTTGGATAGCTGAAATCTCAAATGTTGAGCGTTCCGAGCCTCTTTTGACCGCAGGGGAGTACTCAGAACTTACGGCTTGACCTCTCGACGCGGCATGAATAGTGTCAGCCTCTAGTACACCTGAAGGGGTTTACGTGGGCGAAAGGAGAGAAATATGAATCAATCACATGATTCGTACAAAGATCTCACTTCCACAATTCACCTCTCGCAGTTACGTCCAGTTCCGACTTCGCACCACCTTGAGTCAATCCTGGAGAAGCTTTCCGCAGAAGAACGAGAGATAATCGCTGAACTTTCCCCAGAAAAAGCGATCCTTATCGGAGTTGCCGGACCAGCAAAAGGTTTTAGATTTTTGCTCGATAGCAATGAGGCAACAATTGGTCGCGAAATTGGGACAAATATTTCCCTTGATGACGTAACCGTTTCCAGAAAGCACGCACGCATTCTCTCCGAAAACGGAGTGCATGAGATAGAAGACCTAAAGAGTCTTAATGGTACGTATGTAAATGCTGTTTCAATATCAACGCAGATATTGTCTCAAGGCGATGAGATTCAAATTGGAAAGTTTAGATTCAATTTCTTTACAGGGAAGGTAAATTCATGAGTGTTCCAGCCCGTGCATATTTAAGCATCGGAGAAGTGTTAGCCAAACTTCGTCCAGATTTTTCTGACATTACTATTTCAAAGATTCGTTTCTTGGAGTCAGAAGGACTTATCGATCCTCAGCGCACACCGTCTGGATACAGAAAATTTACAGCAACAGATTTGGAACGCTTGCGTTATGTGCTCCAAGCGCAACGCGATCAGTATTTGCCGCTTCGAGTAATTAAAGAGAACTTGGATGCGATGGATCGCGGTCTTGTTCCTGCGCCTGCACAAGGGGGAGTAGCAGGACCTCGTCTTGCTACAGTTGATGGAGAGTTTGCACCCGTTCATTTCTCTCAAGAGAGCGACCTTCGCTTAAGTCGTGAGGAGCTTTTGCAGTCTTCTAATTTGGAAGAGGAAGTTCTTATCGAACTTGAAGCGTATGGACTGATTGAAATAAAGGGACGCCACTTTGATGCTGACGCACTAGCTGTAGCTAGAGCCGTCGCCGAGATTGCCGCTTTTGGAATTGAACCGCGCCATCTGCGCTCCTTTAAATCGGCTGCCGATCGCGAGATAGGTTTAGTTGAACAAGTTATCACTCCTCTTCTTCGACAAAAGGGTTCAGATGCGAAGGCGAGAGCCGAAGAGGTACAGAACGAACTTGCATCACTCTCAGTTCGTTTGCATGCGTCACTCGTACGCGCCGGCCTGCACCGCGCTAAATAGTCGCTGAATAGTCACTGAAGAGTTAGTAAATAAATCATGACAACACTCCACCCAATCGAAGTAATCGGCGTGCGGGTTGAAATGCCGTCGAATCAACCGATAGTGCTTGTTCGTGAATTAGATGGAGTGCGTTATCTGCCAATTTGGGTAGGCGCCGTTGAAGCAACTGCAATCGCCTTTGCTCAGCAAGGGGTAGTTCCAGCTCGCCCACTCACGCACGACCTCATGAAATCTCTTATCGAGGAAGTCGCTCTTCCGTTAGAGACTATTCATCTCACTTCTTTAAAAGACGGCATCTTTTACGCCGAACTTCATTTCACCGGAGGAAAAGTGATTTCCGCCCGCCCCAGTGATGCCTTGGCTCTTGGCCTAAGAACGGGCACTCCCATGTTGGCAACAGAAGAACTCTTCAACGCAGCTGGAATCGAAATTCCAGATCAGGCTGAGGACGAAGTCGAGAAGTTCAAGGAGTTTCTCGACCACATAAACCCTGAGGATTTCGCCGGATAGGCGAAAATTTCGATGTTGATTAACCCTAAATCTTTGGTTGAGGGTTCGGCGTGTCGGTTATTGTCCTCGGCAAACTCTCAACCTACACTTCAGACATTCCCCGTAGAAGTGAGCTTTTGATGAATCTAGAAGTTGGATATCGCGGTGCAACGGCATGCGTTGCTGCTGGCATCACCTACCGTCAATTGGATTACTGGGCTCGAACAGGGCTCGTTGAACCAACCATCAAGAATGCAGCTGGATCGGGCTCACAACGCCTTTATGGCTTCAGAGACATACTTGTCCTAAAGATTGTAAAGCGGTTATTGGATACGGGCGTCTCGCTCCAGAATATCCGCACCGCCGTGGACCACCTACGTGGCCGCGGAATCACCGAACTTGAGAGTATGACTCTGATGAGCGACGGTGCCTCGATTTATGAATGTGCAAGTGCGGACGATATCGTCGACTTGCTGCAAGGCGGCCAAGGGGTTTTTGGCATTGCCATTAGCAAAGTGTGGACAGAAGTCGAAGGTTCCCTGGCGACACTTCAAGGGGAAAATCCAGCGGACGGCTCGATTGTTGCAAATCTCACTACCGACGAATTATCGGAGCGGAGAAAGCGCAAAGGCGCCTAAACCGCAATAATCTGACCTCCTAGGTATCCAACCACCAAATGCGGTACCGAATCTATTGGGGGAATCTTGAGCATTTTTCGTAGTGAGTTTGTAGACCGCCACATCGGTCCAAATGATCAGCAAATTGATTCGATGCTTCGTGAAATCGGAGCGACATCGCTGAAGGAATTTATTTCGAAGGTAGTTCCAAATTCCATCACAATTTCGGAGTCACTAGACAAATTCTTGCCTGCAGCAGTTTCCGAAGAAGCAGCGATTGCCGAATTAAGAAAACTCGCTAAAGCGAATGTAGTAACTCGATCACTTATCGGCATTGGTTACTACGGAACGATTACACCTCCAGTTGTTCTAAGAAATATTCTCGAAAACCCTGCCTGGTACACGGCGTATACGCCTTATCAGCCTGAAATAAGTCAGGGTAGATTGGAAGCAATTTTTGCTTTCCAAACTGCAGTTTCTGATTTGACCGGACTTCCGATATCTAACGCTTCAATGCTCGATGAAGCAACCGCTGCGGCAGAAGCAATGACTCTTGCACGTCGCCAATGGAGCGGAGATGATTCAGCGATTTTTGTTCTCGATAAGAATTTACATCCACACGTAAAGGCAGTGGTTTACACCCGCGCAGCGCCTCTCAAAATCACTGTGAAAGAAAGCGAAATAGATATCGCTTCATTGCAGAGCATTAATGAAGAAGTTTTTGGAATCATCGGTGCTGCTCACTCAACTCTTGGTTCAACACAAGATTTGAGTGCTTTAGTTAGTTTTGCACACGATCAAGGTGGTTTGGCAATTGTCGATTGCGATCTGCTCGCACTGACCTTGTATAAAACACCAGGGGAGTGGGGCGCTGATGTTGCCGTTGGCTCTGCTCAACGCTTTGGAGTGCCAATGGGCTTTGGAGGTCCACACGCAGGGTTTATGTCCGTTAGACAAGGACTTGAGCGCGGAATTCCAGGTCGTTTAGTTGGACAAAGTGTTGACGTTCATGGCAACCCAGGATTCAGACTAGCTCTACAAACTCGCGAGCAACACATTCGCAGAGATAAAGCGACATCTAATATTTGTACAGCGCAAGTTCTTCTTGCGGTTATGAGTGCGTTCTACGCGATGTGGCATGGCCCAGAAGGTCTCACAAATATCGCTTCAAGGATTCGCACAAATGCAAATAGTTTAAGAAGTGCGATTAAAAAGGCAGGGTATGAAGTTCTAGAAGGGGACATTTTCGATACCTTCACCGTTGTTGCCTCAGGAATTAGCACGCCAGGTTTCAATTTAAGAAGCGTTAGTGAAGGCATTTTTGGCATTTCAATTGATGAAACCGTAACTCTTGAAGAGCTAAAAGAAATTGCTGGTTTTTTCGGAGCAACGCTAGAGAGTGGGGAAGTGGTTCTCCCCGCGGCGTTGAAGCGAGATTCGAGTTTCCTTACACATCCAATTTTCAATGATTATCATTCAGAGACTGGGATGTTGAGATATATACGCGCGCTCTCTGATCGTGATCTAGCTTTAGATAGATCGATGATTCCACTTGGTTCATGCACAATGAAGTTGAATGCAACTTCCGAAATGATTCCGGTTACCTGGCCAGAGTTTTCTACTCTGCATCCATTCGCACCGGCAGATCAATCGCAAGGAATTCGCGAAATGATTGCGCAACTTAGCCAGTGGCTAGTCGACATCACTGGATACGACGCCGTGTCATTGCAGCCAAACGCAGGTTCGCAAGGGGAGTTCGCTGGATTATTGGCTATCCGCAACTACCTTGATTCACAAGGATCAACTCAAAGAAACATTTGCTTAATTCCTTCAAGTGCCCATGGCACTAACGCGGCTTCGGCTGTTATGGCAGGAATGAAAGTTGTTGTTGTTGCGTGTGATGAGTCAGGAAACGTTTCAGTTGAAGATTTGAAGAGCAAAATAGAATCACATGCCAGCGAATTGGCTTGCTTGATGGTTACATACCCTTCAACACATGGCGTTTTCGAAACAGCGATTACAGATATCTGTGGACTTGTTCATGATGCTGGTGGTCAGGTTTATGTTGACGGTGCAAATCTCAATGCACTTGTCGGGCTAGCTCAGCCAGGAAAATTCGGTGCAGATGTTTCTCACTTGAATTTGCATAAGACATTTTGTATTCCTCACGGCGGCGGGGGACCCGGAGTAGGGCCAGTAATTTCTCGCGCACACCTAGCTCCATTTCTTCCAAACCACCCACTAGATGAGTTGGCTGGTCCTTCAACAGGGCCTGGGCCTGTCAGTTCAGCTCCCTTTGGCTCAGCGAGCATCTTGCCTATTTCATGGATGTATATCCGAATGATGGGTGGCGCTGGACTCACAAAGGCAAGCCAAATTGCGATTCTGTCAGCCAACTACATTGCCGCGAAGCTCGATCCACATTTCCCAGTTCTTTACAAAGGTGAAAACGGATTTGTTGCGCATGAGTGCATTTTGGATATGCGAGAGATTACGAAGAAGACTGGCGTAAGCGTCGATGATGTGGCAAAGCGATTGATGGATCATGGTTTCCATGCGCCAACTATGAGTTTCCCGGTTTCTGGAACTTTGATGGTTGAGCCAACTGAATCTGAAGATATCTCCGAACTAGATCGATTCATTGCGGCCATGATCTCAATAAGAGCTGAAATTGCAGATATCGAAAAAGGGGAGTTAAGTGCCGAAGAGTCACCTCTTCATTTTGCTCCGCACACTGATGCAGACCTGCTTCAAAGTGAATGGACGAGAAAGTACTCGCGTTCAGTTGCAGCCTTTCCAAATGGAAATCACGTCGGTATTGGAAAAGCGGGTAAGTACTGGCCAACAACCGGCCGGATAGATGGAGTCTTCGGGGATAGAAACCTCGTTTGCGCTTGTCTTCCGATCGAGGAGTTGGCAGCCGACTTGGGTGTTTAATTTCTTACTTTACATAATGTAGATTATCGGGTATTTATACACGCTTGCGAATACGATGAAACGCCCATTTTGTCGTTTGCTGCAGAGCTTCCCAAACAATCTTCTTGCTCATTTTTGATTGCCCAAGGGTTCTCTCAATGAATGTTATTGGGACTTGGGCAATAGATAATCCAGCATCATGCGTTCGCATAGCTATTTCGATTTGAAATCCATAGCCAATAGTCTCAACGGATGCATAATCAATCGATTCCAAACACTTCCTGGTGAGAACTCGATATCCGCCAGTTAAGTCTCTATAAGGCAATCTAAGGGCTATTTGGGCGTATTTGGTGCCTAATCGAGAGATTAATCGTCGACTAAGAGGCCAATTTTGAACTTCACCTCCAGGCATCCATCGGGTACCAATCACTAGATCAGAACCGCCAACTGCTGCCAATAATCTAGAGATCTCTTCTGGCTGGTGACTTCCATCGGCATCGCATTCAACAAATAGGTCGAAATTGCGTTCTAGTCCCCAGGTAAATCCTGCCAAATATGCTGGTCCGAGGCCAGATTTCTTTTCACGTCTTAAGATTTCAACGTGTTGGAATTCTGCGTTCTTAACCTGTGTTGCCGTTCCATCAGGTGAATTGTCATCGATGACCAAGATTTCATATGAGTAATCACGCACCAGCGGAGCCATTGCCGATTCAAGTCGACGCAGAATTTCGAGGATATTCTCCGATTCGTTGTACGTCGGGACGCAGATGAGTACTTTACTTGACATAATGTATTCCCTTACCAGCCAATCGCAGAGATAAATCTATCTACGCTTGCGCCGAGATTATGTTCTTCCTTCAATTGATATACGCGGCTTAAGTCAGGCTGGGTCTTTGGAATCTTAAGCTCGACTTTTGGAATCGGAACATCAAGAGCGCAATGTACTAAGCGCTCGGCAATACGAGCGTATTCAATGTCTGCAAGCAACTTCTTCCTCAACGCTGGCGTAAGTCGCTCGTCCTCCCCTTGCGCAGCTTGGATAACCTCTTGCATCGAACTGAAAGAGTTAGCAATTAAACCCGCGCCTTTCTCTCCAATTCCTTTAATGCCTGGCAACCCATCGGAAGCATCTCCGCGAATCATTGCAAAAAGTGCATATCTCTCACCGGGAATTTCATATTTTGTGGAGATCCACTTTTTATCAACCAAGTCATGATTTGCAATACCTCTTGCGAGATAAACAACTTTAACTTTCCGCTTATCGTCTACTAATTGAAAGAGATCTCGATCTCCAGTGACAATTAGAGTTGGTCCTGGTTCTTGAACGCTATAAGTCGCAATTACATCATCAGCTTCATAATCGTCGGCACCAATTAGCGGAATACCTAGTGCTTCAAGCACATCAAGAAGGATAGGAATTTGAGGAGTGAGAGTTTCAGGCTCTGCTTCTTCATCGCCTTCGACATCAACACGATTAGCTTTGTATTCAGGGAAAAGATCAACTCGCCAAGATGGACGCCAATCTCCATCCAAACAGGCGACCAAGCGATTGGGTTTGTACTGTGAAATTAACCTTGCACTCATATCAAGAAAACCTCGAATTGCGTGCACTGGAGCACCTTCTGAATTAACTAAAGTGTCAGGCATTCCATAGTAAGCGCGATACCAAAGCGAGGCGCTATCGAGAAGCATCAACGTCATCCGACTACACCCGCATATGTGACCACTCCCCTGTCAACGCGTTTAAGCGCTTCTTCGATAACAGGAGCTAACTCTTGTGAAGCGTTTCCAAGTTGACGCAGTAAGTCGATTATCTGCTTCATGGAACGCACAAAATCTCCTACAGTGGTATCGGTTCCTCGAAGAATTGAGGAGAGCGAGTGACCGCTAGCCCATCGATACGATCCCCAACAAAATCCTAAGTCAGGCTCTCTCATCGGCTCCAGTCCTAAATCAAGCTCCCGCTCGTGAAGCGAGTGCCAAACATTAACAATGGTCCCGAGGGTGTCCTGAACCTTTCCGTGGGGAATTTTAGGACTTTCTTCGCGACGGGCCTCGTAAACAAGGGATGAGAGCACCGACACCAGCTCCGTTGCATTGAGTCCGACGAGAATCTCTTTGCGCACCAGCTCTGAGATTAGCAAATCTGTTTCGCCGTAAATTTTCGCAAGAAGTCTTCCAGGAGGAGTAATTGTATTTGCCTCTAAGTAGCCAAGTTCCTTCAACATTATTTGTACCAAATCAAATCTTCGCGCAATGACATCGGTACGGTTGCTTACTCGTTCTTGAAGTCCCCTATTCTCGCGAATAAGTCTTGAAGCTCGATCAGCAAGACGTGCATGCTTTTCACGATCAGCACACCCATGACAAGGATGCGCTCGAAGTTCTCTGCGCAATTGAATAATTCTTTCCTCTGCCAAAGCCCTCTTCTTCTTTGAATTTTTCGAGAGTGACTTCTCTATTTCCCTTAATTCTTCTTTTATCTCTGTGTATTGTAAGAAATCCCCTAAGTGACAAGCAACGCTTTCCCGCAGTTGATTGATTGCTTCCTCGTTCTTGCGCATCTGCCTGGCCAACCCAACAACAGCTTTGTCGGCCTGATATTGGGCAAAGGATGCTTCAAGTGAGGTACGAGCTCGCTTTGCTCCTAATTGGGAAATTAGATTTATTGTCATGTTGTACGTTGGTTTAAAACTACTTCGCAATGGATAGGTACGAGTGGAAGCTAAACCTGCAAGAGAGGCCGAATCAGTGTCTCTATTCCAGATAACGACTGCATTGCCTTCGATATCAATTCCTCGGCGGCCAGCTCTGCCAGTTAATTGGGTGAACTCACCCGGAGTTATCGTGACGTGTGCTTCACCGTTCCACTTGCTTAATTTCTCTAAAACAACAGTTCTCGCTGGCATATTGATACCCAACGCCAAAGTTTCAGTCGCGAAAACTGCCTTTACCAATCCTCGTTGAAATAACTCCTCTACAACTTCCTTGAATGTTGGAAGCATTCCAGCATGATGAGCGGCTATACCCTTTTCAAGAGCATCTAACCATTCATGGAAACCCAAGACACTTAAATCTTCCTCCGGAATATGATTTGTCTTTGCAAAAGCAACTTCACGGATGGCGCTTCGTTCCTCCGAATTTGTTAATTTCAACCCCGAATCAACGCACTGTTTAACGGCAGCCGCACACGCAGCTCGAGAGAAAATAAATGTAATGGCGGGAAGCATTCCTTCGCGATTGAGTTTGTCTATCACTTCTGCTCGACCTAGCGGTTTAACTCCGCTTTGAAAGGACTCGGGGTTACGCCAATTCCTCGCGGATTGGTGCCCCTTTCCACCCTTTCCAGATTGATCACTTACGCGAATTCGTCTGTGAGCTTCCTTCTCTAACGTAAGGATTTCTGGATTGACCTTTCCGTTTTCACTAAAAAGGTCCAACAATCTATTTCCAAACATTACGTGTTGGTAGAGAGGCACTGGCCGATTCTCGGAAAGAATTACTTCAGTGCTGCCGCGAACCGCCTGTAGCCAATCGCCAAACTCTTCAGCATTTGAAACAGTTGCAGACAGCGAAACAACCTGCACGCTATCAGCCAAGTGAATGAGAACTTCTTCCCAGACAGCTCCCCTGAATCGATCGGCAAGATAGTGGACCTCGTCCATGACAACGAATCCTAAATCGCGAAGCGCCTGAGGTGATGCGTACAGCATATTTCGGAGTACCTCAGTGGTCATTACTACAATGTCTGCTTCAGAATTGATATTAGTGTCGCCTGTAAGCAGACCAACCTTCTGCTCGCCGAACATTGCCTTAAGATCTTGATATTTCTGATTTGAAAGCGCCTTAATCGGCGCGGTATAGAAGCAACGTCTTCCAGTTTCCAAAGCTAAATATGCTGCAAACTCACCAACGATGGTTTTGCCAGCTCCGGTCGGCGCTGCAACCAAAACCCCATGTCCTTCTTCAAGGAATTCACATGCTTTTGTTTGGAATTCATCAAACGGAAATGAATATTTGTCGGCAAATGATCGCAACTTTGCGTAGCGCATTCGGTTCTTTGCTGCGGCCAGCTTTTCGGCTGGAGAAGGTTCGATCACGCGACCCACGTTAGCATCGCAGCAGGGACAACTGTTGCAGTAATGGGCAATGGCCCGATTCGCTCCCCATCGGCGTAGGCAATCGCGTTGCTTTCCAGGGTAATGGATGAACATCGTTGAATTTCAACGGCGGGATGGGAAATATGCTTGCCTGAGAAGACGCGAGGAAATACTCGAATAAATTCTCTAACAGGTATTGGTTTCAGCAGCAATACATCAAAGAGGCCGTCTTGGAAGTCGGCATCGGGACAGACCTGCATTCCGCCGCCATAACTCTTACCATTTGCAATCGCCACCAACATTGATCCGGTCTCACGAGATTTTCCATCAATCGAAATCTTGTAGGTTCTTGGAACGAAGAATGGAAGTTCCCGGGCAGTCGCTATTACGTACTTCAGCTTTCCCTTAATAAATTTATAGTCGTTGGCTCTTTCGTTCACAAGTGAATCAAATCCAGTGCTTAGAACTTGGCCAAACCAAATGTCAACGCCCTTATGTTGGACTAGTCCCATATCTACATTCACTGGAGTTCTAGAAATCATTAAGGAAACAAGCTTTTCTGCATCCAACCCAAATGTGCCAATAGATCTCGCAAAATCATTTCCTGTCCCAGCGGGTGCAACAAGAATTGGAATTCTGTACTTAATCGCCGTCGGGAAAAGTGCGTGTGCAAGTCCATCTCCGCCAACGCTCACTATCGTAGTAAAGGGATCCTTCTCGTGAATTCGTTCAAAGGTGGTGAGACTCTCTTTTAGACTTTTCTCGCGAATCAAGGTGAAATGCAAACCCGACTGAGAAAGAGTACGCACGAGCTTTTCTCCAAAGCGACGACCCTTTCCACCCCCTGAAGTTGAATTCACTACAAGTGCAATATTCATCGTCGCCTTATCTTCCACCCGTTATCGTGCAAGATGCCAATGAGCGCTGCGGCAAAATAGAAAAACCACATTGGAATCGCAAGAAGAAGCATTGTGAAGGGGTCGCCGGTCGGAACAAAAATAGCCGAAAAAAGAGTGATTCCAAAAACAACATATCTCCATGGTTTCAACATTGCCCGCCCACTGACAATATTCATGAGGTTAAGAGCGAGAAGAAATACCGGTAGCTCGAACGCAATTCCGAATACAAGAAAAAGTTTTAATACAAAAACTAGGTACTCATCAAACCTGATCAAGTTCGAAAGACTTGTTGGCGTGAGCCCCATTATTTGTTCAATCGCGATAGGCAAAAGCCAGTATGCGAATGCCACACCACCCATAAAGAATGGTGTTGCCAAAAAGAGGAATGAGAGCGAATAGCGTTTCTCTTTCTTCTTGAGCGCGGGCGAAATGAAAGCCCAAAGTTGGTAAAGCCAAATGGGCGAAGAGATTATTAAGCCAACAAAAATTGCCACGCTTATCTTCAGATTTAGTGGCCCTAATACTCCGTTTACATAAAGAGTCCCGCAACCAGTAGCGAGGGTGGAAGCTTTCATCTTGAGTGCGCAGATGGGATGTGAAAGTTTCTCTACCAATTTATTGTAAAAAATCCAGCCGACGCTACCGCCTGCAATAACCCCGAGAGCCGCGCGAAAAAGACGTTTGCGAAGTTCACGGAAATGCTCCAGAAGCGGCATGCTTCCGCGTTCGTGAGAAATTGATTCAGGCGACACTATCTACCTTTCAAGAAATTTAAGGAGTAAGTGCTTAGAGCTCAGTTCTTTCCGTCGGTTCCTGGCTTACCTTCAGTATCGTCTTTGAGCTCCGATTTGAATATCTTGAGAGAGCGTGCGACAGACTTCGCGGAATCCGGAAGGCGCTTTGCTCCGAACAGAACGACAAAAACAAGTGCGACAACGATGATGTGCCAAGGTCTTAACTCGCCCATTACTCCCCCTACGGAATCTCTTCTAGTTAGAAAAGCCTACCATCCACCAGATTTTCAGCTCGAGGTGTAGTTCGCCAGCGTCGTCGCATTGAGTTCCTTGAATTGCGCATTGAGACTTTCTGGCGCAAGAATTGTGACTCGACCATCCAAGGCCGACAAAGCACGGAAAAGCCAAGCCATACTTGCCACTTCGAATTTAACCCTGATCTCATCACCAATCATCTCTGATTCGCGAATAATCTGAGCATTTGACTCAAGGAAGTACCTGGATCCGGCCGGTAGCAGAACATCAACCTCGAAATTTTGTTCGACGAAAGTCTCGACAAAAGGCGGAAGAGTTACATTCACTTTCGAAGCTGACGAAATTCTATCCAATCTGAAATGGCGCAGACCTTTCGCTAAATCACAATAGGCCTCAACATAATAAAGGCCGGACTGAAGGTAGATTCTGCGAGGCCCTATTACGCGAGTAGATTGCCTTTCATTGGAAAGCGAGAGGTAAGAAATTTCTACTGCGGACTTCTCCCTTATCGAGGCTTCAAGAAGTAGTTTCCAAGGACTAGGGGTGATTGCCCGTTCTCCTTCGATAAGTGCAAGAGTGTCGATATCGCCCAGCAAAGTTTTCATCTTCTCCGAGACCGAATCAATTAAAATGGCGACGTCCGATGTAACTCCTTGTGCGGACAAATTTTCTAGGCCTAATAAAATGCTTATAACCTCTACCTTTGTTAATTTTCGAGGTTTGCTTAGGTTCTGTGGATCAATTATGGAAACATAACCATTCTCGGTAGAGAGATCTATAAGTTCCAAATGGGAATATCCAGGCAATCCGCACATAAAAACAATATTGAGTATCTGTGAAATCTCACTTTCCGAGGCACCAAACGCATCAGAAAGTTCTTCGATAGTGATTCCAGGATGTTCCACTATGTATGGAATTAAATCCAATGCACGTGAAGTTCGATCTATTGCGTTATCGGCCACTAGATTCTGCCCTCAAGTATCGAAACAATGTTACTTCTAAGACTCTGTGGCTCTAGGACAACAACATCAGGGCCGTACCAAAGTATTTCTGCAATCGCTTCTCGATCGTAGCGATAGTTTTTTGTTAAGAGGTCCCATTCTTCATCAAGCGGATTAACGATAGAAGAAGCACGAAGGGCAAGAGCCCGGCCAATTTTCACCTTCATTTTTACGGCAATAGAAGTGTCGTCTGAATTTTCGAAAAGTATTGCGTTGGGATTGAATCCTGCAGGTCGCTGGAAAGAGCCTTTTCGGCCCTTTGTCTTAAGTTGAGACATTCTGCGCACCTTAAAAGTTCTAACTTTCGATTTCTGACAATCTTCGCCAACTAAATACCACTCCCCCTTGAACAATGAAATCTTGTAAGGATTTACTTCGCGCTCGGTGGTCTGTGTCGAAGTATATAGAAAGGTAAGGGAACGGCGTTCAAGAACTGCATCCCAAAGAGTTGGAAAATCATCCACATTCTGATCAACAGGAAGAATTGAAGTTCGAAGTGAGTCGGTCGAAGTTTCAATTCCCAGACTCTCGAGTTTGCGCAAAGCACGTTGGGCGCTCTCGCTGAAGAGGGAATTTTGCCAAGCGTTTGCCGCAACTGAGAGAACTCCAAGTTCGGCTGGAGTTAGGCTGGGTACTTGAAGTGAATATTGGTCCGGGGCTATTCGATAACCCAGCTCGTCCTCGAAGAAGATATCTAATGGCCCCACTTCAATTTCTATTCCGAGTGAACGCAAGTCATCCTTGTCGCGCTCGAACATGCGCTCCATGGATTCCACAGAACCTGAATAGCCGGCGACAGATTGAAAAATCTCGCCCTTTGTTATGAGACGCTTAGAGGCAAGTAGTGCCATCGTTAAGTTAATGAGTCGCTCGGTCTTTGGGTCTGACACAGGAGAACGATAGGGCTTTGGTATCCTTTCCCAATGAGAAATCGCGCAAAAATCCTTTCCCTTATTTTTCTCGCAACTGCGAGCACTGCTCTTCTCGCCGGATGCACAACCGATGGCGGGCAAAAGCCCATCGCCAAAACAGGAGGATCAACCGTGACAACACCTTCAAATTCCACTGCTGGAATTCCTAGCGTTTCCGGTGCGGCTGGTTCTGCGCCCACAATTGCTGCTCCTCAAGGCGCTGCTCCAACTTCGTTACAAACGCAGGATGTCATCGTCGGTACCGGTGCAACAGCGGTTTCTACTTCTACGCTAACCGTTCATTACACGCTTATGGCGTGGTCTACCGGCAAAGTAGTTGAATCTTCTTGGTCTGGTGGTCAGCCAGCAACATTTGCTCTTGCTCAAGTAATCCCTGGATGGCAGCAAGGTATTCCTGGAATGAAAGAAGGCGGACGACGCGTTCTTGTGATTCCACCAGCCCTTGGTTATGGCGCAGCTGGCGGCGGACCAATCGGACCAAACGAAACTCTTATCTTCGTTGTGGATCTAATTAAAGTCGCTTAACTCTTAAGCTTCATCTTCGGGCAATCCGTAAGAACCCTTCGAAGGTCGTCTACGTCGCAGTGGTGCAATAACTCCTGGAGCTAACCGCCTTGCCATGATGAGAAACCCGGTGTGGCCAATCATTCGATGCTGCGGGCGCACTGCTAAGCCTTCGTGATGCCATCCACGCAAAAGCGTTTCGATACTCTCTGGCTCTGTGAAGGCCTCTGACTTCTTGATGGTTTCGGCCATCTCTGAAAGCTGGGTTGTTGTTGCAACGTATGCAAGTAAAACTCCGCCGGCTTCCAAAACTGTTGCCGCCATCTCAACGCACTCCCACGGTGCCAACATATCTAGAACAACTCGGTCGTACTTCTCGTGAATTGCATCTTGAACCGACCCAAGGGTCAAACTCCAGGTACTAGGAATTTCTCCAAAATACATTTCGACATTCTTTCGCGCAACCGCAGCGAATTCTTCGCGCCTTTCGAAGGAATCAACCTTTCCCAAATTGCCCACTGCTCGTAGTAAGGAAATTGAAAGTGCTCCAGATCCAACTCCTGCCTCTAAGACGCGCACACCTGGTGCAATATCCGCAAAACCAAGAATAAAAGCAGCATCCTTTGGATAAACAATCGTCGCACCACGTGGCATCGAAAGAACGAAGTCTCCCAAGAGTGGTTTGAAAGCTAGGAATTTCATTCCAGCAGTAGTTTCGACGACGCTTCCTTCGGGAGTGCCTACAAGATCGTTATGAACAATCCATCCTCGATGAGTGTGGTACTCCCCATCCTCCTTTAAGGTGATTGTTTGTACTTTGCCCTTTGCGTCAGTAAGTTGCACGCGATCACCAAATTTGAAATTGGCCATTACATAACCTCCATTGTCTGGGACTGGCGGTACAGCTCTTCGATTTGGTTTAGCCCAACTCCTTCAAGCGATTTCAGGACTCTCACGCGCTTCCCCTCCTCGACCTTTACGAGATGCGGAATTGCTATTACAAATGCTCCACTTGCGATTGCTGCAGCTACACCAGTTAGAGAGTCTTCTAGAATCACGCAATTCTCGATTGCAACATTTAATCGCTTTGCCGCTAGAAAGTAGCACTCAGGACTTGGTTTTGTGACCGATACATCATCTCCTGAAAGAGCTACATTGAAGGTCTTTTCCGGAAATTTACTAAGTGTGGCTTCCAACATTGGAGCTGGGCTTGCTGTGACTAAACCGACGAGAACGCCCTCGGAGATTGCTTCGTGAAGAAGCTCGGAAGCACCTGGCATGAATTCGGTGCCTGCAATAATTCGAGCAATCGCTCGTCGTACCAATTCTTGATGAAAGTACTCCGGAGACATACTTCGTCCAGAAAGCTCCCACATGTACTTACCGATCTTTGGAAGAGGTCCACCGAGGCAGTATTGCTGGTCTTCTTTTGTCCAAGGATGTCCATACTCCGCCATTAATTCTGTCTCTGCTAACAGCCAGTGTGGCTCCGAGTTGATAAGAGTGCCATCCATATCGAAAAAGATTGCTTCAAATTCTCTATTCATAATTTTAGTGCCCACTCATGATGCGTTGAAGTATTTGGCTTCGGGATGAAGCGTGATAATTGCTGACGTTGATTGTTCCGGATGTAGTTGAAATTCTTCTGAAAGTTCAACTCCGATTCGGGAGGGATCTAGTAATTCACAAAGTTGAACTTGTTGAGATAGATCAGGGCAGGCTGGATAACCAAAGGAATATCGGGAGCCGCGATAACCTTGATCGAGAATCTCACCTAGTTCTCCAGAATCTTCTTGTGAGAAGCCAAGTTCGCTGCGGATTCGTGCGTGCCAGTGTTCAGCAAGTGCCTCAGTAAGCTGGACGGAAAGACCATGCAGTTCTAGATATTCACGATAAAGATTTGATTTGAATAGTTCGTTTGCAGCTTCACTTACAACTGATCCCATCGTCACAATGTGAAAAGCTACGACGTCCAACTCTCCTGAATCCTTTGGCCTATAAAAATCGCTAAGGCAAAGGCGTTGATCACGAGATTGGCGCGGGAATGTAAACCGTGTTCGTTCTTGACCTTGCAACTCTCCTTCGTGATGGAGAATTACCAGGTCATTGTCTTCGCTATAACAAGGAAAATATCCATAGACAACAGCCGCATTTAACCAACCTTTGGATTGAACCTCATTCAGAAGAGATCTAAGTCGAGGTCTTCCCTCGTCCTCCACCATTCGTTCAAACTCTCCACGAGCACCTTTGAGTCCCCATTGGCCCATAAAAAGGGCACGCTCATCAAGCATTCCCGAGTAGTCGCCTAAAGGTATGCCTTTGACTATTCGAGATCCAAAGAATGGAGGCGTTGCAACAGGAACGCTCGTAGATACATCTGACCTGCGAATGTCTATCTCAGTAACTTCAGTGGATTTTCGTGGATTTGTAATGCGCTTCTTTAATGGTGGCAGAACGGCTGCTGGATCACCTTTCTTGATTCCCATGAGGGTGTCCATGAGGGTCAAACCTTCAAATGCGTCTTTGGCATAGCGAACTGTTCCAGCAAATTTCGAGGCTAAATCATCTTCGACGAATGTTCTCGTGAGGGCCGCTCCTCCAAGAATTACGGGCCATCTTTCACTTAAATTTCTAGAAGCGAGTTCTTCAAGATTTTCCTTCATGATGACAGTAGATTTCACCAAGAGTCCAGACATGCCGATGACGTCTACATTCTCAGAGGTCGCGGCGTCGATAATTTGATTGATACTCTGCTTAATTCCTATATTTACAGTGGTGTAACCGTTATTAGTCAAGATAATGTCAACGAGATTCTTTCCGATATCGTGAACATCGCCTTTAACAGTAGCCAAAAGAATCTTTCCTTTGCCTTCCGTATCGGTTTTTTCCATATGGGGCTCTAAGAATGCGACCGCTTCCTTCATTACCTCCGCGCTTTGAAGTACAAATGGAAGTTGCATCTCCCCCGCTCCAAAAAGTTCGCCTACTACTTTCATGCCAACAAGCAGATGGTCATTAATAATTTGCAATGGTTTAATTCCTGCAACCATCGCGGATGTTAAATCTGCGTCTAGACCTACCTTCTCGCCATCAATAATTCTGCGTTGCAATCTTTCTTCAAGCGGTAAGGCTGCCAATTCCGCAGCTCGTGTCAACTTGCTTGAGGTGACCTCAACACCTTCAAATAGCTCTAGGAACTTTGAAAGTGGGTCGTATGTGCAATTTCCATCGATATCGAATTCTCGAAGGTCGTAAACTAGATCCATCGCAACTTTAAGAACTTGCGATTCTATTCTCGCAATCGGAGTAATTTTCGATGGATGAACAATTGCTGAGTCGAGTCCGTTCTTGACGGCTTCATGTAAGAATACTGAATTGAGGACAATGCGGGCCGCTGGATTAATTCCAAAACTAATATTGCTAACACCTAAGGTTGTTTGGACAAGTGGATACAAACTCTTCAGCTCTTTTATAGCAGCCAGAGTTTCGATTCCATCCTTGCGAGTTTCCTCCTGGCCTGTGGCAATTGGAAAAGTTAGGCAATCAATCAGGATATCTCCGACATTCATCCCCCACTCCTGCGTCAGGCTATCAATAAGACGGCTGGCTACACGGAGCTTCCATTCTTTTGTTCGAGCCTGGCCTTCTTCGTCAATCGTGAGAGCAACGACCGCTGCGCCATGTTCTTGAACGATTGGCATAATCTTTGCGTAACGCGAATTCGGTCCATCTCCATCTTCGAAATTCACCGAGTTGATAACGCATCTTCCACCGAGCTGCTCTAGTCCAGCTTGTATTACCGCAGCCTCCGTCGAATCAAGAACTATTGGCAGAGTTGAAGTTGTTGCAAGCCGTGAAGCTATTTCGCGCATGTCGCTTACGCCATCGCGTCCAACATAGTCGACGGAAAGATCAAGCATGTGGGCGCCATCTCGAATTTGATCGCGAGCAATTTCCACGCACGCCTGCCAGTCGTCGGCTAATAGAGCGTCTCTAAAAGCTCGTGAACCATTAGCGTTTGTTCGTTCACCAATTGCCAAATAGCTCTTATCTTGCCTAAACGGAACGAACTGGTAGAGAGATGAGGCGCCGCGCTCGACGGCAATATCGCGATGAGAAACACTTAGTGATTTAACACTTTCAACAACAGCCGCTAGATGCTCAGGAGTCGTACCGCAACAACCACCGATAAGGTTTACACCGAAGTTTGTGGCAAACTCTTTCAAACTTGTGGCCAATTCTTTTGGCGTGAGCGGATATGAAGCGCCATTTTCTCCAAGTACTGGCAATCCAGCATTTGGCATAACAGAAATTCCACATGTTGAGTTCTTGCTTAAATATCTTAAATGTTCAGACATTTCCGCCGGGCCAGTTGCACAATTCAGACCAATCAAATCCACCCCAAGAGCGGAGATGGAATTTAGCGCTGCTCCAATTTCCGAGCCCAGAAGCATTGTTCCGGTCGTTTCAACAGTTACTTGAGCAACCAAGATTATGTCTCGAGTTGAAAGTGATATCGCTTTTCTTGCTCCGTTTATGGCTGCTTTTACTTGTAGCAAGTCCTGAGAAGTCTCAATAAGCAAAGCATCTGATCCACCGTCTATAAGCCCGCGAGCATTCTCGAAATAGGCGTCTTTTAGGTTTTGATAGTTTGTATGCCCAAGTGTTGGAAGCTTGGTGCCCGGACCTATAGAACCCAAGACGAATCGACTTCTTCCATCCAGCGCAAATTCGTCACAAACCGATCTCGCGATTTGCGCTCCAGCTCGCGAAAGTTCATAGATGCGATCTTCGATTTCATATTCAGCCAGGTTTGCCCAATTAGCTCCGAAAGTATTGGTCTCAATGGCATCCACGCCCACACTTAAATACTGAGCATGAACAGATTTAACGATATCCGGACGCGATACATTCAAAATCTCGTTACAGCCTTCAAGACCTTGGAAATCTTCAAGAGAAGGGTTTGCCGCTTGCAACATCGTCCCCATTGCCCCGTCTGCAACTATCACACGACTGGCGAGGGCCTCACGAAGGGATTCTCTACTCATAGAGAACTTAGTTTACAGGGCTAATCCCAGCAACGAATCTAGGGCTCTTGAGACTATGCCGGCCTCATCCACCTCTGGATTGGATTCCGAGGCTGAGCACCAATCTTCGATAGCCAGTAGCGCCGACGGAGTATCTAAGTTATTAGCAAGAGCTTTAGAAAGATTGTGAAGAAGTGGAAGGGCTGGAGCAACCTCTGACTTACTCAAATTTTCTCGTATGCGCGAGAGGCTGTTTTGCGCATTTACCAATAAGTCTTGGGTCCACATTCGATCAACCGAGTAGTGACTCGTCATCAGGGCGTATCGAATGGCCATTGGATCGATACCCGCTTCAAGTAATTTTGATACAAAGACCAAATTACCTTTGGATTTGCTCATCTTCTCGCCATCAAGGCCAACCATGCCTGTGTGAATATATGCCGAAGCAAAATCTCGTCCGGTCATCGCTTTAGCTTGAGCCCCGCTCATGAAATGGTGCGGAAATATTAAGTCACTGCCGCCACCTTGAATATCAATGAGGAATCCACCGTCAACAAAATTCAAATAATTAGGCCCGAGCAAATATCGCAGGCTAATTACACAACACTCAATATGCCAACCAGGACGTCCAAATCCGTGGGAGCTTTCCCAACCAGGTTCGCCATTCTTGTTCGCCAACCACAAGACCGGATCCAAAGGATGGCGCTTGCCCTTTCTTTCAGGATCCCCTCCACGAGATGAAAAGATATTTAGCGCTTCTTCAATGGGCAGAGGTAAATTCTCTAAGAATGAACTTACGTCAAAATATAGATCACCTTCGAGAATGTAAACGTAGCCGTTATCGCTCATGCGGGTTATGGCTTCGTCGATTTCAGCCATGACAGAGGTTGCGGGGACAAAATGAGCAGGCGGCAGAATGTGCAAGGCGCTCATATCAGCTTCGAAAAGTTCCACTTGTTGCAAAGCCAACTCTTGCCAATCAACGTGATCGCGTGTTGCACGTTCAAGGAGCGGCTCATCTATATCCGTAATATTTTCAACAAAATTTACTTCTGCTCCACTTGTCTGCAGAAAACGATTTATAAGATCAAATGTTAAATATGTTGCAGCATGACCCAGATGGGTTGCATCGTATGGAGTGATGCCGCATACATACATC
>CAIUFY010000138.1 GCA_903898555.1 uncultured Actinomycetes bacterium | reverse complement strand
CGTTGACTACGAAACTCGCGTAGATTTTGACCGACTACGAAATTACAGAATCACTCGAGCCAAAGAATCACTTGCGGCAAGTGGTTGCGGTTCCTTTTTGCTCTTTGATTTCTACAACATTCGTTATGTAACCCAAACATGGGTTGGTGGAGCGCTCGGCGACAAAATGACCCGCTATTCACTGCTTACACGCGGTGGAGAACCTATGTTGTGGGATTTTGGATCTGCAGTTCGACATCACCAGCTTTATTCTCCTTGGCTGGAAAAGGAGAACAACCGTCCAGGAATGCTTGGGATGCGCGGCGCTGTTGCACCTTCTGCTGGACTTATGGAACGTGCAGTAAAGGAAATTAAGGGGCTTCTTGAAGATGCTGGCGTTGCAAATGAGCCAGTTGGCGTAGATATTGTCGAGCCAGCTTTTCTCTTTGAGATGCAGAAGCAAGGTCTCAAAGTGGTTGATGCACAACAATTTATGTTGGATGCTCGCGTTATCAAAAATAGCGATGAAATTATGTTACTAAATCAAGCTGCGGCTATGGTCGATGGTGTTTATCAAAAAATTGCTTCAGAATTAATGCCTGGCGTTCGAGAGAATCAAATTGTTGCTCTTGCAAATAAAATGTTGTACGAAATGGGTTCAGATCAGGTTGAAGCCGTTAATGCAATATCTGGTGAACGCTGCAACCCACATCCACACAATTTCACCGATCGAATTATTCGCCCCGGTGATCAAGCTTTCTTTGACATCATCCATTCTTACAACGGTTACCGGACTTGTTATTACCGAACCTTTAGCGTGGGAAGTGCTACACAACCGCAACGCGATGCATACAAGAAAGCTCGCGAGTGGATGGATGCAGCAATCGAATCTGTCAAAGTTGGAATTGGTACTGATGACATTGCAAAGGTTTGGCCTAAGGCGCAAGATTTTGGATTCGCAAATGAATTAGCGGCGTTTGGTCTGCAATTTGGTCACGGGTTAGGACTTGGACTTCACGAGCGACCAATTATTTCTCGCCTCAACAGCATTGATAATCCTGTTGAAATTAAGGCTGGAATGGTTTTTGCACTTGAGACATATTGCCCTGCCTCTGACGGCGTATCTGCCGCCCGAATTGAAGAAGAAGTCGTTGTAACGGAAACAGGAATCCACATTCTTACTAAATTCCCTGCCGATGAACTTTTCATCGCCAACGAGTATTAATCGGTAAGAAAGAACGCTCAAGGGCACTACCCTCATCCTGTGTTCGGATTCTTAGCTTTCTTCGTCGGTGCCCTCACCGCCCTGCAATCTCGGGCAAATGGACGTCTTGCGATTCATCTCAACAACGGCATTCTTGCTGGCCTAGTTTCCAACTTAACCGGATGGTCGCTGATTTTTATTATTTTGGCTTTCTCCAAGAAGGATCGAACTAGTTTTATTCGCGTTCTTAAGGCTTCACGTCACCGAGAGATCAAGCTCTGGGAAGTAATGGGCGGTTTTGGAGGCGCATTCTTCTTGGCCGTCCAAAGTTCTAGCGTTCCAGTTGTCGGTATTGCTCTATTCACCATCGGACTTGTGGCTGGACAGACCTCGTCCTCACTTCTTGTGGATAAATTGGGCATCTCTCCAAGTGGCAAGAAGCCTGTAACTCTTCTTCGAGTGAGCACAGCTCTTCTCACACTTCTTGGCGTGACAATTGCCGTTCTTCCCAAGCTCTCGCAAGGAAAATTTAGTTTTATCTACATTATTTTGGCGCTTCTTACAGGAGTCATCGTTTCGTTCCAGCAAGCAATTAATGGTCGCCTCAATGTTGTCGCCCAGCGCCCGATTGTGACTGCCTGGTTTAACTTTGCAGCCGGAACCGCGCTGCTCCTTGTTTTCCTCGCGATAAATCTATTGCTCGGTGGCAAGGTTGGATCACTTCCAGGAAATCCACTTATGTACGCAGGTGGACCTATCGGATTAACCTTCATTGCGATCTCTGCTTACACAATTAAAGAACTAGGTGTTCTGAACTTTATTATGTTTAGCGTTGCCGGTCAGGTTGTTACCGCATTAATAGTCGATGCGATTGCACCCGCTGATAACGCGAAGTTGAGCTTATGGGTAATTGTGGGAACGCTAATAACCTTTGTATCGGTATTGATTCCGAAAATTTCCGAACAAATAGGAAAGAAGAAAGCTTAGCCTTCGCCGTTTCCGCCTTGCAATGAGTTGGTGAATTAGCGAGTTGGTCCAGCCTTGTGACGAGGCTTCTTTGCAGCGACTTTCTTGCCGCCCTTTGCCAAGGCACGTGGTGCAGCTTTACCCGTTGAAGTTTTTTTACGGGCAGCACTCTTTACTGCTGGATCAAATTTATTTGTACGAAAAGTTTTTTTCTCTGAGTCAGCACCTGTCGTTTTTGCAAAACGCTCGGCGCGATCATTATCGCGAGACTTCTTTACAGCAGCTTTTGCTGGAGAAAGCTTGCGAGCACCAGGCTTACTTGGTTTTGAACCAGGCTTTACGTTGAACTTATCTTCGCGCTTTGGATATTTTGGCTTGCTAACGCGATCGCGACGCTTCTGCTCTGTCTCATCAACAATACGAAGAACTTCACGCTTTTCTACAATTGGCTTGTAAACGCGCTCTTCTTTTTTGTGTGCAGGCTTTGCTGCAACTGGCTTCTCAAACTTCTTTTTCTCCGCAAAAGGCTTTGAATAATCCTTCTTTGCGTACTCGCGCTTAGGAGCCTCTTTCTTCTCATATTCGCGCTTTGGTGCTTCGCGGTCTGCGCGAGAGGTGAATCCACCATCGCGATCACGCTTTGGGTAATCCGTTTTAGGGAATTCTTTCTTGTCGAAATCACGCTTTGGAGCCCGATCGCGCTTCTGGAAGTCTCCAGGGCGGTCGCTTCTCTCGCCACGAGAGCGATCGAAAGAACGCTCACCTGAGCGGCCACGAGATGAACCTGAACGCTCGTTACGACGAGGTGCTGGTTCTGTGACGATTACTGGGATACCTGATGGCTCTTGTGCGCCGGTGATGGTGACAAGATCATCATGCATTGGATGCACGAAAGATTCCTTGAGCTTTACGCCTGCACGAATTGCTAGGCCAAAGATGCTCTTCTTTTGCTTATGTGTTCCGATTGAAACAACAGTTCCTGTTGCTCCGGCACGCGCTGTGCGTCCTGCGCGGTGCAAGTAATCCTTGTGATCTTGCGGTGGATCAACGTGGACGACAAGGGAAACGTCGTCTACGTGAATTCCACGAGCTGCAACGTCTGTTGCAATCAAAGCTGTTGAATGTCCAAGTTTGAAACCTTCGAGAACGCGTGTGCGTTGGCTCTGAGTCTTTCCACCGTGCAATACGGATGCTGCAACACCTTGTTGACGAAGTTTGTCTGCAAGTTTGTCTGCACCATGCTTTGTCTTCACGAACATGATTGTGCGACCTTCACGTGCTGCAATCTGTTGCAAGATTGTGTCGCGGTGAATTTGATCAACGATGAGAACGTGGTGCTCCATGTTTCCTGCAGTTGACTTCTCATTTTCCAATGAGTGAGTTACTGGATCTTTTAGGAAGCGACGCACAAGGGCGTCGACATCGCGATCCAAAGTTGCAGAGAACAAGAGACGCTGACCATTTGGGGGAGTTAAGTTCAAGATTTGTGTGACGATTGGGAGGAAGCCCATATCTGCCATCTGATCTGCTTCATCCAAGATTGTTATTTGGATATCGTCCAAGACCATGTACTTCTTCTTTAGAAGATCTTCTAAGCGACCTGGTGTCGCAACAATGATTGGGACTCCGCGCTTTAGGGCAGCTTGCTGAGTTGTGTAAGACATTCCGCCTGCAACAACTTGTGAATTCAATCCAACGGTACGAGCCAATGGCGCTAGAACTTCACTGATTTGAACTGCGAGTTCGCGGGTTGGAGCAAGTACAAGACCAAGTGGGCGACCCGGACGAGCTGTCTGTCCAGCCAAACGAGTCATCATTGCTAAACCGAAAGCAAGGGTCTTTCCAGAACCGGTCTGACCGCGGCCAAGTACGTCGCGTCCTGAAATCGCTTCAGGAAGTGTTGCTTTTTGAATAGGAAATGGGGTTGTTTTGCCTTCTTCTGTAAGAGCGGCAATGAGAGCAGGGTGAACACCTAAAGATTTGAACGTCATGAAACTACTACCAATCGAGAGTTGCTTTATAGAACAAGCGTGTCCCGACTCGATTCATCTATTTAGAATTCGATAACTGGCTGACCAGAAAAGACTCGCAAGTAATGCAATAAGCCAATTGTAACTTATTTAATTACTGCTCTACGCCATGCGGCATATTGGTCTGCAAGTGGATCATTCACGCGTGAAAGCTCGCGTCCCAACGCTCGTTCAAGCAATAAATCTGCAAACTCTGGATTACGCGCCAGTACAGGTCCGTGTAAATAGGTACCAAATACATTTCCTACAACAGCGCCATCGACACCGCCCGCACCATTGCCAGACCCTGTAATTACACGCCCCAACGGTGTAATTCCACCAGCGAGATTCGTTTGGCCGCCATGATTTTCAAAGCCAGTTAATTCAACTTTCACAACTTCAGAAAAGATTTTGATATCTCCAACAAAACGTGATGTTCCAGGAATGGTTTCCATATCAATTACACCAAGTCCCTCTTGTTTCACGCCGCCTGCAAAATAAGAATTACCAAGAATTTGAAAACCTGCGCAGACTGCAAGAACGACGCGAGATGTGAAATCAAAACCTTTGAGTGCCTGGCACGAAAGAACCTGCGCTGCATCTTCTGCGCCGCCCAGTAAATAGATATCGCCATCATCCGGAAGCTCATCGCGGTAGGAAACATCAACGATGTGAGCCTTTACTCCTGCTAGCCCTGCGCGAAAGGCCAAGACATCGGCATTTCCGCGATCGCCATATGTTCCAAGTAATTCATTGTGAATGCGAACGATACGAATACTCATTAGCCCACCAACTCAAAGAATGCGGTGTAGGCGGCGAGAACCTCTACGGGACCAGCGAATTTGGCTGCTGCTGCGTCGAAGTCGGCAACAAGTTCGGCAAGAACACCTTCACAATGAAGGCGATATGCCAGATCCATTCCGCGCTCACCCGTCACCACGACATGCTTTCCACGCAACCCCGAGAAATCCACATCCCACAACCATGATGTATCAATGCCATCAACTTCGCGTGCGTTCAAAATCAAAATAACTTTCTCACCCGTCACGCCCGCAAGTGCTTCACGCCATGAAGCGGGATTTTTTGTTAATCGAATTGCGCAATCAGCGTTGATGAATTTCTTCGAGACTTTTCGTTCAAGACTTGCGACATCAAATTCATGCCACGGGACTCCAAAGTGTTCTGCGGTCACATTTGCAAGGACTTCATTTCGCAACGCTGCTGTTTCACTTTCGAACTGCTTATCTGAATAATGATTATTCAATCCGCAGGTACATTTATAGAGACCGCCATGCCAATCTAAATATGAACCGCATGATGGACAAACTGCGCCATCTGGATGTCGACCAGCACTTCCGCCAAATGAAACGCGAATACTGTTCTTTGCTGCAGAGAGAACGTAATTAACAAATGGGTCATCAATATCCGCGATGAATGTTGCATTTGTTGTTGCAGCCATTTCCTTCCAACGATCTGCAACGCGCTTTACTTCATGCATGCGATGCAATTGATCGCGAGTCAGATTCATAAGCAAGATCGCGGCGGGGTTTGTTGCTTTTGCAACCAAGGGAAGGTGAAGTTCATCGACTTCAAGAACGGCGTATTTGGATTTTGTCATCAAGGCGCTTGCTACG
>CAIUFY010000137.1 GCA_903898555.1 uncultured Actinomycetes bacterium | reverse complement strand
GTAATGATTCGTGGAACTTTTGCAAACATACGTTTGAAGAATATGTTGTTGAATGATGTTTCGGGAGGGTTCACTCGAGATTTTCTTAACAACGGTGAGGAATCCACAATCTACGATGCATCAATGAACTACCAGGCAAACGGTGTTCCATTGATGATTCTTGCAGGTAAAGAATATGGATCTGGTTCTTCACGCGACTGGGCAGCAAAGGGAACCGCGCTCCTTGGAGTGCGCGCCGTAATTGCGGAGTCCTTTGAGCGAATCCATCGTTCCAACCTGATTGGAATGGGCGTATTGCCACTGCAATTCCTCGATGGGGATAGCGCTGCAACTCTTGGTCTTACTGGAGAAGAAGTATTTTCAATTTCTGGAATTACACAACTCAATGAAGGATCAACTCCTAAGACGGTAACTGTTACTGCAGGCGATAAGAGTTTCCAAGCTCGCGTGCGTATCGATACACCGGGAGAAGCAGATTACTATCGTCACGGCGGAATAATGCAGTACGTCTTGCGTAACCTGCTCTAGAGTCAATTTATGCTTGAATCCATCCGCAGCGCTGCCGATCTTCAAGGGCTGAGCCATGCTCAACTCGAATCCCTTGCTGCTGAGATTCGGGAATTCTTAATTCAAAAGGTTTCAAAATCGGGCGGACATCTGGGTCCGAATTTAGGCGTAGTTGAACTCACGATAGCGATGCATCGAGTCTTTAATTCACCACGAGATGTATTGCTCTTTGATACCGGTCACCAATCGTATGTACATAAGATTTTGACTGGGCGAGCTGGAGAGTTCGACAAACTCCGTCAACGCGGAGGAATTTCGGGCTATCCCAATCGACGCGAAAGTAGCCACGACGTTATAGAAAACTCTCACGCATCAGGGGCTTTGTCATGGGCTGATGGAATTGCAAAAGCCTTCACGATAAAAGGAGAGAGTGACCGAAAAGTTGTTTGCATGGTCGGCGACGGGTCACTTACGGGCGGAATGGCATGGGAAGCACTCAATAATATTGCCGCGAGTGAAAATCTTCCTCTTATCATTGTTGTTAATGACAATGAACGGTCGTATTCACCAACAATCGGCGGCATCTCTACCTATTTAACAACTTTGCGCACAACAAGTGGATATGAAAAGTTTCTTGATTGGGGAAAGGGCGTTCTTGAGCGCACACCTCTTGTTGGTCAACCAATTTACGAAACTCTTCATGGCGTTAAAAAAGGCATAAAAGATATTGTTGCCCCGCAAGGTATGTTTGAAGATCTTGGACTGAAATATTTGGGGCCAATCGATGGACACAATATTCAAGCAGTGGAAGAAGCCTTAAACCATGCCAAGACTTTTGGTCATCCAGTCTTGGTGCACGTCATTACCGAGAAGGGTCGCGGTCATGCTCCTGCTATTCAAGATGAAGCAGAAAAGTTTCACGCCGTTGGCGTAGTAGACCCCGAAACCGGGCAACCTTTGTCGAAATCTGGAAAAAGCTGGACCAATATTTTTGCCGACGAAATAGTTGAATTGGGTAAAAAGAGAGCAGATATTGTTGCAATTACTGCAGCGATGCTTGGTCCGACTGGACTGACTGAGTTTGCGAAACTATTTCCAGAGCGTACATTTGATGTCGGGATTGCCGAACAGCACGCAGTTACATCTGCAGCAGGAATGGCATATGCGGGGCTACATCCCGTCGTGGCGCTCTACTCAACTTTTTTAAATCGCGGTTTTGATCAGCTATTGCTCGATGTCGCCCTTCACAAGGCGGGCGTCACTTTTGTTCTCGATCGCGCTGGCGTAACGGGTGATGATGGTCCATCTCATCACGGAATTTGGGATCTTGCGCTCACCGGTTTAGTTCCTGGTATGCATGTGGCGGCTCCGAGGGATGCTACTCGTCTAAAAGAAGTACTCAACGAAGCGGTTGCAATATCAGACGCTCCTACAATGATTCGTTTTCCTAAAGGTGCGATTACTCCCGACATCCCAGCTTTTGAGCGAAGAGATGGGATTGATGTTCTTTATCGCGGAGAGAGTGCCGACGTTCTTCTAGTGAGTGTCGGGGCGATGGCGACTATCGCAGTTGATGCGGCTGCACAGGCCTACCGAGAAGGAGTCGGCGTAACTGTTGTAGATCTTCGCTGGGTAAAGCCTCTTCCGCTCTCGTTAGTGACTATGGCACAGCGTTACAAGTCAGTTGTAGTGATTGAAGATGGAATTAAACATGGAGGAATAGCGAGCTCAATATCTGAGCTCTTTGCACAGGAAAGCCTTCAGGTGCCAGTGCATTCCATCGGGGTTCCACTCGAGTTTATTGAGCATAGCAAGCGTCAAGAAATTCTCAATGATCTTGGCATAACCGTGCAGAACATTGCTCGATCACTCGTTGGATGGAGTAGCACCTCTAAATTTGAGGAAGAGAAGCAACTCCAGCGGGATGAAAACGTTGACCGGTAACTTCTTCGCTTAACCCCTCACGATCCAAGTACGGCAAAATTCCACCTAAGTGCATCGGCCACCCTGATCCTAAGAGCATGCATATATCAATCTCCGCAGGAGTAGAGACGACTCCTTCATCAAGCATGGCTCGCGCTTCTTCTGCAAGCGCTTTTAGTGCTCGAATGCGAACTTGCTCGGCAGTTGATGGGCTATTTCCCTTTTCGATTAGAGCAACTGCCTCAGGGTTTGCAATCGGCTTACCATCTGCATCTTTAATGTAGAAGGTTCGTATTCCCTTTTCAACAAAGCGTTGCATCGTAGGGGAGATGCGGTAGCGCGGGCCAAGGTTTTGGTGGAGAGTCTCTGCTACATGGAGAGCGACGCCGGGTCCTACTAAGCCAAGTAGTTCAAGTGAAGTCATTGGCAGACCAAGTGGCTTCATCGCGACATCAGCCACATCGTAAGGTGTTCCTTCATCAATTGCGTCGGTGATTTCGCCCATGAAGCGCGTTAGAAGTCGATTAACGACAAACGCAGGTGCATCTTTAACTATCACCATCGTCTTCTTTAGTTCCTTGCCTACAGATATGGCCGTCGCTGTCGTAGCATCGTCAGTCTTTGTGGTGCGAGCGACCTCCAATAACGGCATAACTGCAACAGGGTTGAAGAAGTGGAAGCCAATAACGCGCTCTGGGTTGGATAGACCTTCCGACATTTTCTCAACCGAAAGTGAAGACGTGTTTGTTGCAAGAACACAATCTTGCGAAACAATCGTTTCGAGCTCTGCGAATAGTTTTTGTTTCAACGAGAGCTCTTCAAAGATTGCCTCGATAACAAAGTTGCAATCGGCATAAACGGACTTCGATGTTGATCCACTCACGAGGGAGACCAATCGCGCCGCAGCTTCTTGCGTTAAGCGCCTTTTCTCTACGAGCTTGGCTATTTCTGAGTGGATGAAGGCAATTCCCTTATCGACTCTCTCTTGATCCAAGTCTGTAATCACAACTGGCACTTTGAGGTTGCGCAACATAATCAAGGCCAGCTGAGAAGCCATTAAACCGGCACCAACGACTCCAACCTTTGTCACCTTTCTTGCAAGAGCGGGCTTAGGAGCGCCTTCAACTTTCTTGCGTTTCTTTTGAATGAGATTAAATGAGTACAAGGAAGCTCTAAGAGCATCGCTCATCGTTAAATCAGCAAGAGCCTGATCCTCTGCATCAAAACCCGCCCCGAGAGTATTTTTCTCAGCCGCGGAAATAAGTTCAAGGGCCATTCGTGGAGAATCTAATTCAGCACCACCATATTTCTTCAGCGCTGCAGCCCGACCAGTTCCTAGGGCTACTTTCCAAGCCTCATCATCGGAGCTGAAATCTTTTCGTTCAATGACTTTCTTACCCGATAGAACTTGTGCCGCGAATGCCACAGAATTTTCGAGAAAATCGGCAGGGGCAAAGACTGC
>CAIUFY010000136.1 GCA_903898555.1 uncultured Actinomycetes bacterium | reverse complement strand
TTTACCTGGAACTGCTGCCTGATGCAGAATTCACAAGTCCGGACATCCTCCGCCATTCACGAAGCAAAGCTTCGCGCGCGCCGGAGGATGCCGTACGTCCGGCTATTCATGCCGGACAGTCATCCGGAGAGTGCTGATCAAGTTGCAATGGCGAAGGTTTAAACCCAACAGCCGCTCTTGGAAACACTCACCTACGATCTACAAGTTTTGCCATCTCTCCAGATTCATAGGTCTCGAATTGCAAAACCGGAGTGTCTTGGATTGACAACAACTTCGTGAAATATTCACGAGCTTTATCGTCATGGGTTGCAATTGAAATAAGCCTTGGAGTCAACAAATCTTCTTCATTGGCATGAGCAGGCACATACTCTGGAATGTAAGCAAAATGCGTTCGGGCCGATTGCTCTGTATTTAGCCAAGAGCGAACTTGATTCTCAAAAAGCTCTGTTGTTCCAGGAAGTAGCGTTGAACGAACTCCTACAAATAAATCGGATGAAGTGTTTGCGATGCACTTTGCAAGTGGGCGACAAATATCTTCGTATGACTCAACGTTATAAGTTCCATTGCTGTCGATAAATGTTGGAAGGTAAATCAATACCGCATTAATGTCGCAACACGAGGACATCTGATGAATCGCGCCAAGTCCTTCATGAGCGGCCCAATCAAAAGCATCACTATGAGAATCTGAAACACAGACGTTTTTGCCTCTTCGATTAAAATGCAAAGCAGCAGTCTTGCCCTTTAATTCATCCGCTCCGACTACAAGGATTTTCTCGGTTGGGGTTCCAGTTAAAACGGATTCGATAGAAAAGAAAATTTCGTGAGGCGGATGGCATACTGGAAGATTATCTAGCCCAACTATTTCAGCCGTGTCATGCATCTTTCCCCCAATTGGGTTAAGGCTTAAATCTCAACCCCAATGTACTTTGTTTCCAAGAACTCATGAATACCTGCAAAGCCACCTTCACGGCCTAAACCTGACTGCTTTACTCCGCCAAATGGCGCTGCAGGATCGGAAACGACACCGCGATTGAGCGCAATCATTCCTGACTCGAGAGCTTCAGCTGTGCGGATTCCGCGAGCGAGGTCTGCAGTAAAGACGTAACTGATCAATCCATATTCGGTGCTATTTGCAAGTTCAATTGCTTCTTCATCAGTGTCAAAAACAACAACGGGAGCAACAGGTCCAAAGACCTCGCACTTAAGGATTTCATTTGTCTTTTCAACGCTCAATACTGTTGCAGGATAGAAAGCGCCATCGCCGGCAGGCGTAACTCCACCTGTCACGATCTTTGCACCGTCAGCAACTGAAGATTCAACAAGAGCAGCAATCTTGTTGCGCTCCTTGACTGAAACGCTCGATCCAAGTTGTGCACCTTCGTCAAGACCTGGTGCCATCTTCAAAGCTTGCATCGCTACCGCAAATTTCGCCGTAAATTCTTCGGCAACGCTACGAGCAACATAGAAACGGTTTGCGGCAGTACATGCAGCTCCACCGTTACGCATCTTTGCAATCATTGCGCCTTTAACTGCTTCATCAATATCTGCATCATCTAGAACTAAGAAAGGTGCATTTCCGCCAAGTTCAAGTGATGTTCGAATAACTAGATCAGAGCATTCCTTTATGAGAACGCGACCAACTTCTGTTGAACCAGTGAATGAAAGATTACGAACGCGAGGATCGTGCAATACCTTTGAAAGCATTGGTCCGGTTTTTTCTGGCAGGATGAAATTCAAAACACCCTTCGGTAGACCAGCACGTTCCATGATGTCCACAATGTACAAAGCAGTGAGAGGAGTTTCTCCGGCTGGCTTCAAAATCATCGTGCAGCCAGCTGCTACTGCAGGACCGATCTTTCGTGTTGCCATCGCTGCAGGGAAATTCCAAGGAGTAATAAGAAGTGAAACTCCGATTGGCTGATGAGTTACAAGGATTCGCTTGTCACCACTTGGAGATTTACGAAAATCTCCTGGAGTGCGAACTGCCTCCTCTGAGAACCAGCGGAAAAATTCAGCGGCGTAAAGAACTTCGCCCTTTGCATCTGAAAAAACTTTTCCATTTTCTCTTGAAACTAAACGAGCGATGTCGTCGGCTTCAGCAATCATAATTTCGAATGCCTTGCGAAGAATTTCGGCACGCACTCGGGGCGCAGTCTGCGCAAACGATTTCTGAGCGGCAAAAGCTGCATCAACTGCGGCAGCACACTCTGCGTCGCCAGCGGTTTGGACTTCTGCGATTACGGCTCCGGTTGATGGATCGTAAACAGGGAGGGTTCCGTTTCCCTTTACCCAGGCGCCATTAATGTATAGATCAGTCTTCAGATTCATCCCCGAATCATACGCTTGGTACCTGAATGCGCTATGAGCCAAGTAACATTTGCATGTGCCTAAAGCCTGGAGTGACGACGCCCCTGCCCCCATGGTTCTTAAGGAGCATGCTCAACTTAAGGATCCTTTTACATACCGGCTAAAAAAAGCGTTCTTGGGTAATCCGCTTAACCGACATTCCCTTTCTCACCAGCGCCTGAGTAAGACTTTCGCCTTAGGAATTCTTTCTTCCGATTGCATTTCCTCATCGGCGTATGGTTCCGAACAGATTCTCTTGGCTCTCCTCCCAGCATTTGGATTAGCCGCTTTCAATATTTTGATGCCGATGACTGCTGTTGTTTTGGCGGTACTTGTGATCGTAACTTTTTCATATCGTGAAGTTGTGCAGATCTACACAAAGTCTGGTGGAGCCTATGTAGTTTCGCGCGACAACCTCGGACCGCTTTTCTCGCAAATCGCGGCTGTTGCGCTCATGCTCGATTACATCGTCACGGTGGCAATTCAATCCTCGGCGGGCATCGATGCAATTATCTCGACCTTTACTGGTCTTCAACCTTACAAAGTTTGGATGACGCTAGCTGTTATCGCCCTCCTGACATTCGGAAATTTGCGTGGCGTCAAAGAGGCTGGCGCTGCATTCGCAATTCCTACCTATCTATTTGTACTTTCACTCGTGACTGTTTTTGGAATGGGCGTTTATCGCATATCGATGGGAACTCTTCCCAAGTTTGATCCAAATGCACTTCATGGAGCTGTGGCGATTGGCCAAGCCAAAGGACTCCTGAATTTCGCCGCAATCTTCATTTTGCTACGCGCGTTCGCAAACGGTGGCTCCTCTCTAACTGGTCTTGAAGCAATCTCTGACGGCGTCTCGCTATTCCGCGCACCTGAAGGTGTGAACGCCCGAAAGACACTTGTGATCATGTCTACGATTCTTGGCTCCCTTGTATTCGGAGTTTCGTACTTCGCTCACCGCACATGGGCAACTCCATATGAGACAGGTACTCCGACTGTTATTTCACAAATTGCGCGTGCAACTTTAGGTTCTGGGACTTTTGGATCTGTGATGTTTTATGTCGTACAAGGAACAACCATGTTGATCCTTATTACGGGTGCAAATACTGCGTTTTCAGGCTTCCCTTATCTTGTTAATTTTGTCGCAAATGATGGCTTCCTGCCACGCCAATTAACTAAGCGCGGCCACCGTTTGGCCTTCTCAAATGGAATCATCCTTCTTGCAGTAGGAGCAGTCAGCCTTGTATTGATTACGGGCGGATCTGTGAATCACCTCGTTGCCTTCTACGCACTTGGAGTATTTACTGGTTTTGCACTTGTTGGTTTTGGAATGGGCAAACGTGCGCTAAAAAATAAAGGCAAGGGTTGGGTCTACAAAGTTGGAGTCAACTGGTTATCGGGCACCGTTTCAGCGGTAATTATTGTAATTTTCGCAGTCGTTAAATTCACTGAAGGTGCCTGGGTCATTCTGGCAATCACTCCGATACTTGTATTTGGCCTCATCAAATTGAATCGTCAGTATCGAAATGAACAAGCAGCTCTTCGTGTTGGCGCGGGTGAAAATCGTGCAACTTCGATTACACGCCATGACGCAACAATTCTTGTTGATGCAGTTGATCTTGCAACACTCGGAACGGTTCGCTACGCCCGCTCTCTCAAGCCAAGAAAGATCAACGCCGTTCACTTTGTCATTGATGACCTTCATGCAGATGAAATTAAGGAAGCATGGGCAACAAACCCAGCGCTCTCAGATGTTGCAATCGAATTCATCGACTGCCCAGACCGTCGCCTGCCAAATGCCGCTGTCGACTATGCAATTCGCACAACTCAATCTCCAGACGTCGAATTAACACTTCTTCTCCCACGCCGTGCGTACTCCGCTGTCCTTGGAAGACTTCTTCACGATCAAACTGCTGATGAAATTGCAAAACCAATCTCACAACTTCCACGTGTTGTTGCAACAATTGTTCCTTTCGATGTGACTCGAGTGTTGGCACAAGATGATGTTCAATCAGACCCAATTCCATCCTCAGAAGAAAAGCCGGCGACTGCCCCAGGGCTTCGTCGAGTGAGCGATGAAATACCGAGTGATTTCGAAACGTCACATTATTCGGAAGATTTGATTCCTATTAATCGGGCAACGTGGCGTCGTCGTGCGCATGTTCGTGGCAAAGTAACCGCAATTCGCACCGCTCCATCTGGTGCAAATCCACGCGTGGAAATCGAAGTGTGGGATGAAACTGGCGGAATTACACTTCAATTTATTGGGCGTCGTGAAGTGATTGGGCTTGAAGTCGGCTCGACTCTTTGTGCAGAAGGAATGGTTGCTGAAGATAGTGGTGCTTTAACTATTCTTAATCCGTCATACGAGATTGTTATCTAAGCCCCTCAAAAAACTTCTTAAGTATTTCTGCGCACTCTTCTTCCATAACACCTGAAATAACTTCGACTTGATGTGGTGATCTTGGATCTCGTAAAACATCCCACACTGAACCTACGGCTCCAGCTTTTTCATCCCATGCTCCGAAAACGACTGTTTTAATTCGAGATTGCGAAATCGCTCCGGCGCACATCGCGCAAGGTTCAAGCGTCACAACCAAAGTCATTCCATCAAGTCGCCAGCTTCCTTTTGCCTTAGCCGCTTGCCGCAGTGCGACGATTTCAGCATGTGCTGAAGGATCGTTCTCTTCCTCGCGCTTGTTTCGTCCTTCACCGAAGACTTCGCCCATGTTGTCCATGACGACAGCACCTACAGGAACATCTCCGGAAGTGAAGGCTTGTTCTGCAATCAATAACGCGCGACGCATCGCAATTTCGTTAAATGTAGACATTTGTTACGCCATCAACTCTGAAAATTGTTCTCCGAATCCCAATCGCCATGCAATGGCTTCAATCTGTTCATCAGGAAATAAATCTTCATCAGAAGCTAGGGTCTCAAGCTCCATCGCACTCATGCCATGGTCAGCCAAAAGGTCTACATCGCCACCAGGCTGGGACTCATCGTCATCTTCAGGCATTGGCAGATCCAACATGTCGATAATGTCAGCGGCAACGTCATATTCAGTTGCGTACGTGACATCGCTAATCATCATCTGCATCTGGGAACCAAGGGTTCGGGCGACAACGAAAAATTCATCGTCTATTGCAATCAAGGCAAATGCACCGCCGTTGACCCGTTTTGCTTGGAGAGCATCCACGACCGCCGAGACGTCGTTGGCGTCATCCAGCATTTGCAAGTTCCAGCGACCATCCTCGTGCCAAGCAAGAACGCCATAATCTTCGGAGTCATTCGATACGGATTCCACTTTGCGCCCCCTTTTGCTACTTATGCTCGCTACCGTGTTAATACTGTCACCTCCTACAGTAGGAGACAAGGGTCCTTTCCCTCGCTATGGTGGGAGTGTGAAAATCCATGTCGCGAACCACCCATTAATCACACACAAATTAACCGTTTTACGTGATGAAAAAACAAATTCGCCAACTTTTCGCCAACTGGTAGAAGAACTCGTGATGCTTCTTGCATACGAAGCGACTCGAGAAGTAAAAACGGTTCCACTTAAAATCAAAACTCCAGTTGCCGAAACCACAGGACTTGTTCTAGCAAAGCCTCGCCCAGTCGTTGTCCCAATTTTGCGCGCAGGACTTGGAATGCTTGAAGGCATGACCCGCTTAATCCCAACTGCTGAAGTTGGATTTCTCGGAATGGTTCGCGATGAAAAAACTTTGCAAGCGTCAACCTATGCAAATAGGTTGCCTGAAGACCTAACTGGTCGGCAGTGTTACATTCTTGATCCGATGTTGGCGACGGGTGGCACACTCATCGCTGCAATGAATTATCTGATCGAGAAAGGTGCTCAAGACATCACGGCTATTACGATTCTTGCCGCACCTGAAGGTATGAAAAACGTTGAAGATGCATTCGCAACTTCAAATTTCCCAATCACAATAGTTACTGGCGCAATGGACGAGAAACTCAATGAACGCGGGTATATCGTTCCTGGCCTCGGTGACGCCGGCGATCGCTTATACGGAGTTGTATAAATGGCATCAACTAGTCCTGGCTATGCAATAACCATCCGCGTGGATGGACATCCATCGGCACAACCTGTTGCGCAAATTACCGCAGCACTTGTGAAGACCGGAGCTTCTATTACCGCGCTTGACGTTGTTGAATCGACAATTGAAAAAGTTGTAATTGACGTAACATGCGATGCAATCAATGCGGAGCATGCCGAAGAAATTACTGCTGAAATCACTGCGAATAAGGATCTGAACGTCCGCAAGGTTTCAGATAGAACTTTCCTTCTCCACCTTGGTGGAAAGATTGAAGTCACCTCAAAGGTTCCGCTGAAGACTCGCGATGACCTTTCACGCGCGTACACACCTGGAGTTGCTCGAATTTGTCAGGCCATTGCTGAAGATAAATCTGATGCTCGCCGCCTTACGATAAAGCGCAATACAGTTGCAGTTGTAACTGATGGATCTGCAGTTCTGGGTCTAGGAAATATTGGACCGGAAGCAGCTCTTCCTGTTATGGAAGGAAAAGCAGCGTTATTTAAGCGTTTTGCAGATGTCGATGCGTGGCCAGTTTGCCTTGATACCCAAGATGTAGATGAGATTGTAAGAACTGTTCAAATTATTGCTCCTGTTTACGGTGGCATTAACCTTGAAGATATTTCGGCTCCTCGTTGCTTCGAGGTCGAACGTCGCCTTCGCGAATTGCTCGATATCCCAGTTTTCCACGATGACCAACACGGAACTGCAATTGTCGTTCTTGCAGCGCTAACAAATGCGCTCAAACTTGTGAAAAAGAATTTATCTGATGCGAAGATTGTGATGATTGGTGTCGGAGCTGCCGGAACAGCTATCGCACGTTTGCTTGTTGCAAGCGGAGCTCAACACATCATTGGTTATGACCGCCACGGCGTTGTTCACGCACACCGCGATGGTGATGACCCAATGCGCACTTGGTTTGTAGATAATTGCAATCCTGGCGAATTCCGTGGAGATGTTCACGAAGCGCTTAATGGTGCAGATGTCTTTATCGGGGTAAGTGGTTCAAATCTAATCAAAGAAGAAGATGTCGCATCAATGGCACCTGGATCAATTGTCTTTGCACTTGCTAATCCAGATCCAGAAATTGATCCAGTTTTAGCTCGGAAACATGCGGCTGTTGTTGCAACTGGTCGAAGTGATCAGCCAAATCAAATCAACAACGTTCTTGCATTCCCTGGAATATTTCGAGGACTTCTTGATGGAAACATCACAAAAATCACTGACAAGATGTTGACTGCTGCTGCGATGGCGATTGCAGAATGCGTCTCTGATGAACAGCTCAATGCCAACTTCATCATTCCAAGTGTCTTTGATCCAAGAATTGCTACTGTTGTTGCGAGTGCTGTTCGTAAAGCGAACTTGTAAGCAACCACTGCTCCTCTAGCTCTTCAATTCGCGCTGCAACAAGTGCGAGTTCGTGCATGACTTCGGCAAGTTTTTCGTGGTCAGAAACGAATTCAAGTTGAGCTAAATGAAGATCTGCTTCTTGTGCTCGAGCTTTCTCGATCTGTTTTTCAATTTTCGCTATCTCTTTTTTTGCATCTCTGGCAAGTGCTGCGCTGGAGACCGTGGTGCGAACTTCTACAGTTTCCTGGCTGACTTGGGTGTTTGCCCGCAAGCGTAAATATTCTTCGACTCCGCCAGGCAAATCCCGCAAGGTTCCATCACCCATAAGGCCTACAAAACGATTACAAACCCGCTCAAGGAAGTATCTATCGTGGGAGATCACAAGCAGGGTTCCTGCAAATGTATCTAAAACATCTTCAAGTGCGGTCAAGGTTTCAACATCAAAATCATTTGTTGGTTCATCAAGTAAGAGAACATTTGGCGATTCCATCAGCAAGCGAGTTAGCTGGAGGCGTCTTCTCTCGCCGCCCGATAGATCGCCGACCGGCGTCCATTGAGATTCACGATCAAAACCAAGGCGTTCGCAAAGTTGAGATGCTGAAAGTTCTTTGCCACTTCCAATTTCAACATATTTTGCAACGTGTTCAACTGCTTCAAGAACTCGCCATTGTGGATTAAGTTCAGTTAAGTGCTGCGACAAGAAGGCTGGTTTTACGGTTATGCCTGTAACAAGCTTTCCGCCGCCAACCTTTACTTCACCGGCAAGCGTTCGCATAAGTGTTGTCTTACCAGATCCATTAACACCGACAATTCCAATTCGATCGCCCGGACCAATATTCCAGTACACATCATCAAGGAGTCGTTTCTCTCCAGCGGAAACTGAAATGTGCTGACATTCATAAACAGTCTTACCTAGACGATTTGTTGCAAAGTTTAATAGCTCGGCATCGTTTCGAATCGGTGGTTCATTTTCGATAAGAGTATTTGCGGCATCAATTCTAAATTTAGGTTTTGCTGTTCGAGCAGGAGCTCCTCGACGCAACCACGCCAACTCCTTACGAACTAACATTTCTCGTTTGCTATTTTCAACACCTAGTTGGCGTTGACGCTCGGCTTTTGAAAGAACGTAGGCTGAGTAACCACCTTCATACTGTTTTACTTCACCGGTCTCTCCTTGGAGTTCCCAAATATTTTCACTTACCTCATCAAGAAACCAGCGATCGTGCGTGATAACAACAACGGCCAAAGACGTTCTGGTTTTTAGATGATTTGCTAACCAGGCAACGCCTTCAACATCCAGATGATTTGTTGGTTCATCCAGCAGAAGTAGGTCTAACTCATCAATTAGAAGTTTCGCCAAGTTAACGCGACGACGTTCGCCTCCAGATAATGAGTGAAAATTACGATCAAGAATTTCATCGCCAAAGCCGCCGAAAAGTCCATGCAGTACATCGCGCACTTCAATATTGCTCGCCCACTCATGTGTTGCGGCTTCACCGAGGACTACATCGCGGACTGTTGAACCAGGAGCGGCGCTATCGGTCTGGGAAAGCATGCCGATTCGCACATTAGAAGGGCGAGAAACCCGGCCTGAATCAACAGGCTCAATCCCCGCTAAGACCTTAAGGAGAGTGGATTTTCCGCCGCCGTTACGCCCAACTACTCCTATCCGCTCGCCTTCGGCTATGCCGAGTGAGACAGAAAGGAGTAGCGGCTTGATATCAAAGGCCTTGGAAACTGATTCAAGGTTGATCAGATTCCGGATGGCCATGCGCCTATCTTAGTTAGTAGATGAGCCCAGCTTTACGCTGTAGACCTTGCTACCACCGGTTGGCAAAGTCACTGTAATAGAGACCGTTGCGCCTGGGGCATATGAACGAATCTTCACGATTGCCGATAATTGATCTGCAACGCGATTTCCGTCGATAGCCGTGACGATAGCTCCAACTGGGATTCCAGCTTTTTCAGCGGCTTCACCTGCAACAAGTTGTGAAATCTTCGCGCCAACACCTGTGTAAGCAGTATCAAAATAGACACCGAGCAATGGACGCGTGCTTGTATGCGTTGGGGAAGTAATAATCTCTGTATAAACACGCTTTGCTTCATTAATAGGAATAGCAAAACCTAAACCGATATTTCCAGACTGTCCCGAGACTGAAGAACCGGTTGAAGCGATAGCCGAGTTAATTCCAATTTGTCGACCAAGTGAATCAGTGAGTGGGCCGCCAGAGTTTCCAGGGTTGATTGCAGCATCCGTTTGGATTGCATCCACGAACGAGCTGGTTCCTGATGTTGAGCCACTTGTTGTTACTGGACGATTCAGCGACGAAACAATTCCTGATGTAACAGTTCCAGAAAGACCCAACGGCGATCCGAATGCGATGACAGTGTCTCCGATTGAAAGTGTTGACGAATCCCCGAGAGCAATTACAGGAAGGTTTCCGCGATTAACTTTGATAACGGCAAGATCATAATTTGTATCGCGGCCAACTATTGTTGCGGGAACTAAGTCACCGTTGTTAAGTTCAATCTGAATTGTTCCACCACTAACGGCAGCTTCAATAACGTGATTGTTTGTTAATACATAAGAAGTAGAGGCATCTGATTGGATAATTGATCCGCTTCCAGTATCTCCTCCGGCTGAAGTGGTTACATTTACCGTCACAACTGAGGGTGAAACCTTCTGGACAACTGACTTAATCGAAGTTGTTGGAAGTGATGATGCGGTTGTTTGGGATAAAGGAAGTGCGGTGCGACTTGATGTGCAAGTTCCGTTAGAAGCAGCGGCATAAAGGGCATTAGTTCTATTGTCGGCACAAATTACTGAAGTTGACCCACTGAAGGTTCCGGCTGCTGTAGCAAATCCGCCTACTGCTGTGGCGCCAATAATGACCCCTGCAAGTACTTTTCCTGCGGTACTAGAAATCTTCAACATTCTCTCTCCTATGTAGTTAGCCTGACGAGCTTTTGTGAAAAGCTATGAGGACAATCTAATTGAGTAATCCTCGAAGAACTGTGGGTAGTTGCTAAGAGTTTTCTGTGAACTGCATCTTCCAGACCTGCGGAACCATGAGTGTAAGTCCGGTCACAACCGCCGAAAGAACGGCCAAGGCTGTGAGGGTTCTGCCGAGTCCCAACCAGTTTGCAAGGGGAGCAGCTATCGCAAGGCCCAGTGGTCGAAGGGAGAGTGATCCCATTCCATCAAATGCTGAAACTCGAGAAAGTGAATCTCGAGGAACTTCTTTTTGAAGTGCCGTCGTCCAAATTGCGCCCCAAAGGTCGAGGGTGATTCCCCAGAAAAATGCACACAGGGCAATTACCCATAATTGTTGAGGTCTTGCAAGAGCAAATATGTAAACAGAGACAGAGAAAGTCATCAACATCAGAAAACGCATCGGATATTTAGGGCGAATTCGCATCCCGAGTAGCGAACCGACAATGTATCCCACGGCTTCAGCTGAGAGAACTATTGCCCACGACTTTGCTCCATTGAAACTCTTGAGAGAAATCAATGGACCCAAAATATTTTCTGCAGCAGCCCAACACATGACGATGATTCCAAATGCGGCGACAATCGCCACAATCCATCGAAAAGAAGTGAATACTTTCCAGCCATGCACCA
>CAIUFY010000135.1 GCA_903898555.1 uncultured Actinomycetes bacterium | reverse complement strand
TTCAATGGGAGGATCAGGAGGTTAGCTGTTCGAAACCATTCAAGCGCACCATTCCTTGATTGTTCTCTTAATTAACGAGTGCGGCTAGCGCAACCTCAACCATATCTACCAGCGATCTCTCGCGATCTTCATTTGGCATATTTTCATGAGTGATTACGTGGTCAGTAACAGTAAGAATGGAAAGAGCCTTTCTCTGATGCTTGGCGGCAAGAGAGTACAAGGCACTTGTCTCCATTTCGAGAGCTAAAGTTCCGAATTTAATGAAGTTACTGAGGCTATCTGTTTCATCGTAAAAGAGGTCTACCGAGGCGACGGAACCTACGTGGAGGGCTTTTTCTGAAGAGGCTTTAACCGCTTTTTGAAGCAAATCAAAATCTGCAACGGGGCTGATATCAAGTCCGTTGGAGTCGCGACGGTTTATGCCCGAATCGGTGGATGCGCTCATTGCAATAATGAGATCACCAATTTTAGTTTTATCGAGGATTCCACCACACGTTCCGATACGAATCGCGGTCTGTACGTTGTATTCGGTAAAAAGTTCGTAGGCATAAATTGAAATCGATGGTGCGCCCATGCCTGTGCCTTGGACCGAAATCCGCTCACCGTTGAAGGTGCCGGTAAAACCAAACATATTTCGAATCGAGGTGTACTGAGTGACATCGGATAGGAATGTTTCTGCGATCCATTTAGCGCGTAGAGGATCGCCAGGCAATAAAACTTTTTCGGCGATTTCCCCGGACTTTGCTGCGATATGTGCGCTCATGAGGTGAAGCCTACCCACCAATTTTCTTTAGGTTTGCGATTTGTTCCTTATAAAAGTCTGACCCGAAATCCCTTTCAACATCTGCGAATTTCTTCATTCCCCAAGCCCAGAAATCAAAATCTAAATCAGAAATACCATCCTGAATTGATGCCCATAAAGTCCAGCCATATTTTGCTAATACGCTAAATAGCCAAGAGCGTGCAAACTTATCGGGTCGCTCCTCACCGTAGTAAGCGGTTACTAATTCGTGAAGTGCGCCAAGTGGTAGTCCTGACTCAGACCAAATATTTCCAAGTTCAAAACAAGCATCGTTATTTCCAGAGTATTCGTAATCAATTAACCATATTTTTGAACCGTCATCGATAAAATTTGCGGGCAACAGATCATTGTTGCATGGAACTTTTCCGTCGTTAGATGCAGAAAATGCATGAAAAAGCTCGTTTCGATAAACCTCGAAATCGCCGTAATTTTCAGGAATCTTGAACCCTCGTTCTTTCACGATCTTCAAATAGTTGCGCTGAACTTCGAACATATCAAAATCTCGAACAAAGGGGTTTCCTGAATGTAGTTGTTTAACGCTTTGCGCAATGCGAGGGAGATTACTACCGACATCCAATGACTCATAAGTTCTACCTGGTAAAAATCCAATGACAAGTAAACCGTCGGCAGGTAAGTAGTCGTAGACAGGTGCACCTATGCCCGCATCTGCCGCGATTATCGAATTCTTGTATTCGGCAGCGCGATCAATAGAGAGCAAGTTTGATTCATTGCTAGAGATACGCGCAACATAAGCGTTGTCACTGGTTAAGACTTTCAAATTTCGATTCGTCAACCCACCAGATAGCTCTGAAATTCCAACTCTATTTTGCAACCGCGGAACTTTATCCAGCAGTGCGCCAAAAGTTCGCTCCAACTCAGTTGCAGACAAACTCATTCCGAAAGGATACATTTGCGGCATGGCGCATGAACAGGTCCCAAGCCGAGCAAAAATAGTCATTATTGGCGGAGGAGTAGGCGGAACTTCGGTTGCCTATCACTTAACGCAACTTGGCGAGCGTGATGTCATCCTTTTAGATCGAGCCGACCTAACAAGTGGTTCTACATTCCACTCGGCAGGACTAGTCGGACAATTGCGTGCAGATCCGACGCTTACGAAGATGAACATGCACTCAGTAAACCTTTACCGCGAATTAGAAAAAAGTGAAACACCTCCATCATGGATCGAATGCGGAAGTATCAAACTTGCATCAACACCTGAACGCCTTGAAGAGATTCGTCGTCAAATCGGCTGGGCAAAAACTTTCGGCTTAGATCTTCATGAAATTTCTCCAAAAGAGGCGCAAGAGAGATTCCCACTTATTGATTTAGATGGCGTTGTTGGTGCTTGCATTATGGAATCTGATGGACAAGTAGATCCATCACAACTCGCTCAAGCCTTAGCTAGCGGAGCGCGCAGAGGCGGCGCTCAAATATTTACCCACACTCGTGTGCTTGCAATTCGCACAAAGAATAATCACGTTGTAGGCGTTGAAACTGATAAAGGCTTCATCGAGTGCGACAAAGTTGTGAACTGCGGAGGAATGTTTGCTGCAGAAATTGGTCGACTAGTTGATGTACGAATTCCAATTATCCCGATGAGCCACCAATACCTGATAACTGAAAATTTCTTGCCTGCAGGCCAACCAAAACTTCCTTCACTTCGCGACCCGGATTTACTCATCTATTTCCGCCAAGAAGTAGATGGTTTAGTTATGGGTGGGTACGAACGCAATTCAAAGCCATGGCGTACTAGCCGTGAACAATTTGATGATATTCCTCCGGATTTCAATGGCAAGTTATTGCCAGATGAATGGGAGCGATTTGAAGAAATTGCTGTTAATTCACAGAAGCGCGTTCCAAAAATGGCAGAACTTGGGGTCAAGAATTTCATTAATGGTCCAGAAGCCTTCACGCCAGATAACGAATTTTGCTTAGGGGAAACAGAAGTTGGTGGGTTTTATGTTGCAGCTGGATTCTGCGCGCACGGCATTGCTGGAGCAGGAGGAATCGGCAAGGTCGTTGCAGAGTGGGTTATCGCCGGAGAGCCAACAATGGATTTATGGCATATGGATATTCGCCGCTTTGGAAGTTCCTATCAATCACCAGCTTTCACGATGGATCGCGTTCAAGAAAACTATGAACAGTATTACGACATTCACTATCCATTAGAGGAGCGCCAAACAGGGCGCCCAGCGAAAACATCTCCCGTGTACGAATGGCATAAAGAAAACGGTGCTGTATTTGGTGAAAAAGCCTCGTGGGAGCGCGTAAATTTCTATGAAACCCATAAAGGCGACGAAGCCTCTCGACCTCATGGTTGGGCTGGAAAGCATTGGTCAAACGCAGTTCAGATTGAACACAGCATCACTCGAACAAGCGCAGGAATCTTTGATGAATCAAGCTTTGCAAAATTACGTATTTCCGGTTCACGCGCAGGAGAATTCCTAAACCTTGTCTGCGCTAACAACGTAGTGCGAGGAGTTAATCGCACGATTTACACTCAAGCACTCAACAAAAAGGGTGGAATTGAATCTGATTACACCGTTACGCAAACCGGTGACACAGAATTTCTTATAATTACGGGTACCGCATTTGGTACTCATGACGGCGGTTGGCTCCGTAAACAACGACGTGAATTAAGTTTCGATGACGTTGATATTGTTGATGTAACTACCGATCTTGCTGTCTTTGGCATCTGGGGGCCAAAAGCTCGTGAAATCCTACAGACCATTACAGATTACGACTTGAGCGCAGAGAATTTTCCTTTTATGCATTCTCGTGAGTTATCGATTGCTGGCGTGAAGTTGCGAGCAACTCGAATCACGTATGTTGGAGAACTTGGATGGGAACTATATTTGCCCGTTTCGTCTGGAATGACAGTCTGGAGCGCACTCGTAAACGCAGGAAAGCCATTCGGCGCAGAAGCTTGTGGATATCGAGCCATTGAATCTCTACGGCTAGAAAAGGGATATCTTGCTTGGGGAACGGAAATCAATACTGAAACAACGCCGTATCAAGCAGGGTTGGGATTCGCAGTCTCGCAAAAGAAATTGAATTTCATTGGAAAGACTGAGTTAGAAAAACAATCAAATCCATCAGTTAAATTAGTTGTTATGACTTTTGATGATTTAAAGCGGATGCCACTTGGTAACGAACCAATCCGGGTCGATGGAAAAATTATTGGACGGATGAAGAGTGGTGGCCAGGGATACACGCTTCAAAAAGCCATTGGGTATGCCTACCTTCCTATTGAATTTACAAACCCTGGCACATCTGTTGATGTTGAATTTTTCGGCGAATGGCATTCGGGTCTCATAGGAACTTCGCCTCTCTTTGATCCAGATGGCTCTCGGATTAAGGCTTAGCGCTTGTCCCACGTATTAGTCACAGGTGGAGCTGGATATATCGGTTCAATCGCCGCCTTTCAATTACTTGAAGCAGGTCATGACGTAACGATTTTTGATGATCTAAGCACCGGGCACTTGGAGTCCATTGATTCACGAGCGCGGTTCGTTGAAGCCTCTTTGCTTGATATTTCAAAGCTGCGTGGTGCGATGTCAGGCTGCGACTCTGTAATGCACTTTGGCGGTAAGTCACTTGTTGGTGAATCTGTTGCCAAACCAGAGCTTTACATGCAAATAAATGTTGAAGGAAGTCGAAACGTCTTAGATGCGATGAAGAGTGAAGGTGTTTCGAGAATTGTATTTTCTTCATCCGCTGCAACATATGGAGAGCCCTCGGCAGCGCCAATTTCAGAAGATTATGAAGCATTGCCAACTAACCCGTATGGAGTAACAAAACTTCGTGTAGATGAGTTGCTTTCAGAACGAGCCACGGTTGATGGCTTTGCTGCCACCTCCCTAAGATATTTCAATGTTGCTGGTGCTCTTAATACCGGATCCAAATGGTTAGGGGAGTTTCACAATCCCGAAACACATTTAATTCCAAAAGTATTGCAAGCAACAGTCTCGAATCCCTTAAAGGTATTTGGAAATGATTGGCCGACTCCCGATGGAACGTGTATCCGAGATTATGTTCATGTTGTCGACCTTATTGAAGCGCACATAACAGCGCTAGGCCAGCTAGTAAATCCAGGGCATTGCATAATTAACTTAGGTAGTGGAAGTGGATACAGCGTGCAGGAAGTTATCAGCGCAGCTGAAAAAATCCTAGGTCGAAGTATTCCCACTGAAATAGATTCGCGGCGTGCAGGAGATCCAGCAGTTCTTGTTGCATCAATTGAGAAAGCGCAAAAAGAACTAAATTGGTCACCGACTAGAAGTCTTGAGTCAATGATTCAAGACAGCCATAAAGCAGCGCGTTAAGAAAGTTTTACTTAACTTCCCATGTATCGCCTGTCGCAAGAAGCTTTGAGAGATCTCCCGCTCCTTGTGTAGCGATTGCGTCAGCTATTTGATTATTAACAAGACCCCCGTACTCAGCGCGCTCAACATCGCGGAATACACCAATTGGTACGTGCACGAGCTCTGAACCAGATAGGCGCGAGAGAGCAAATGCGTATGAAGGATCAACGTTGTTGGCGTTGTGAACGACAATGTCGCTCTCAGGAACGGAGTCGAGTGGAACTACTTCGAGTCCACCGTTTTTGAAGACAACACCATGTGTTTGCGACTTTATAGGCTCCCCGTGCACTAACTGCAAGATTGCCGAACCTTTAGAGTCTGCATCTTTCACGACTTGGTAAGCATCATCATTGAAGATGGGGCAGTTTTGATATATCTCAATGAGCGCCGAGCCTTTGTGAAGCGAAGCAGCTCTCAACGTATCTGTTAGATGCTTGCGATCGCTATCAATAGAACGCGCAACAAATGTTGCCTCAGCACCAAGAGCAAGTGAAATTGGATTAAACGGAGTATCCAAAGAACCAGCAGGAGTCGATTTTGTAACTTTTCCTTGCTCGCTTGTTGGCGAGTACTGACCCTTTGTTAGTCCGTAAATTCTGTTGTTGAATAGCAAAATCTTCAGATTTACATTTCGACGAAGTGCGTGGATCAAGTGATTTCCACCAATTGAAAGTGAATCCCCGTCTCCAGTAATTACGAATACGGTTAAGTCAGGCCTTGAAATTGCAAGTCCCGTTGCAAGCGTCGGAGCACGCCCGTGAATGGAGTGAATTCCAAAGGTTTCCATGTAATAAGGGAAGCGAGAAGAACAACCAATTCCAGAGATGAAAACGATGTTCTCGCGAGGTAAACCCATTTCTGGGAGGAATGACTGAACGGTTGAGAGAATCGAGTAGTCACCGCAACCAGGACACCACTTCACTTCCTGGTCGGAAGTAAAGTCCTTCTTTGTAAGCACGAGATCAGTCATTTAGCACCGCCATTGTTGCCTCAATTATTTCAGTAGTAGAAAATGGAAGTCCACGGACTTGGTTAAAACCAGTGATGTCTTTTAGGAATTGCGAACGTAACAACATCGCAAGCTGTCCTAGATTCATCTCAGGAACTATTACGCGGTCATACTTTGCGAGGACATCACCGAGGTTCTTAGGGAATGGATTGATATAGCGCAAATGTGCTTGCGCAACCTTTTCACCATTTTCGCGAAGAGCCTCCACTGCTGCTGCAATCGGACCAAATGTTGAACCCCATCCGAGTAACAAAACTTTTGCATCCCCGGTTGGATCATCAACTTCTAAGTCCGGCACGCTGACTCCAGCTACCTTTGCTGCACGAGTACGCACCATAAAGTCATGGTTTGTGGGATCGTAGGAAATCGCACCAGTTTTATCGGCCTTCTCTACGCCACCAATTCGATGCTCAATTCCCTTAGTACCGGGAACGGCCCATGGTCTTGCAAGAGTCTTAGGATCACGGTCGTATGGCAAGAAGTTCTCTTGAGTCTTAGCAAATTCCACTCGTAGATCTGGCAATTCCGCGATTTCCGGAATCTTCCAAGGTTCAGAACCATTAGCTATGTAACCGTCTGAAAGAATGAAAACCGGAACCCTGTAGACAGTGGCAATTCGAGCGGCTTCCATTGCAATATTGAAACAATCCTTTGGAGTAGCCGGTGCAATCACAACTGCTGGCGATTCACCATTTCTTCCAAACATTGCTTGAAGTAAATCAGCTTGTTCCGTTTTTGTAGGCAATCCAGTAGATGGACCACCACGTTGAACGTTAATAATAATGAGTGGCAATTCCAACATAACTGCCAGACCAATCATTTCAGCTTTAAGAGCAAGACCTGGTCCCGATGTTGTGGTGACACCAAGCGCACCGCCATAGGCCGCACCAAGTGCAGATCCAACAGCAGCAATCTCATCTTCAGCTTGGAAGGTAATTACACCAAACTTCTTGTGCTTGGAGAGTTCGTGCAAAATATCGGAAGCCGGAGTGATTGGGTAGGAACCGAGGAAAAGTTTCAATTCACTCTGCTTTGACGCTGCTATCAAGCCATAGGCCATCGCAGTGTTTCCACTAATGTTTCGGTACTTTCCTGGCGCCATCTTTGTTGGAGCAATTTCGTACGAAACTGAGAAATCCTCAGTAGTTTCGCCATAGTTCCAACCAGTTTTAAATGCCAATAGATTGGCAGCCAAGACTTCTGGCTTCTTTGCAAATTTCGCATTGAGGAAATTTTCGGTGGATTCGGTTGGACGGTGATACATCCATGTCAGAAGTCCAAGTGCGAACATGTTCTTCGAACGTTCAGCTTCTTTTCGAGAGAGAGTCAAGTCAGAGAGGGCGGAAACAGTCATACTCGTTAGCCCAAGTGCATGCACTTTGTAACTGTCTAAAGAGCCATCCTCAAGTGGATTTGTCTCGTAACCAACCTTCGTCAAATTTCGCGAAGTGAATTCATCGCTATCGACAATAATGGTCGCGCCCCGTGGCAAATCTTTGATATTGGCTTTTAACGCCGCTGGATTCATCGCAACAAGAACATCTGGCGCATCACCTGGAGTTTGCACATGGTGATCCGCAAAATGTAGTTGAAATGAAGAGACACCCGCGAGCGTGCCTTGCGGCGCTCGAATTTCCGCTGGGAAATTAGGTAGTGTCGAAAGATCGTTTCCTAGACTTGCTGTGTCCATTGTGAAACGGTCGCCTGTTAATTGCATTCCATCGCCGCTGTCTCCAGCAAATCTAATTGTTACCTGGTGCAGCGAAACTACTGTTTTACTCACGCTTATATCCTCCCACTTTGCGTTGAAATTGCTAGGGAGTTGTAGAAATTGGGCGATGATTTGAGTCTCAATTAATCAATCAGGCTGGGGGTAACACTCTCAGATTGCGCCATTACTAAGCCAGCTATTTCCCTGCAAATGCGCTTGTGATAGGTAAAATTCCCCAATGCGAAATAGACGAACATTGGCCGTGCTAACTGGGGCAATCACCATCACTCTTCTCGGTGTCTCGATAGCGAGTGCGCATGTTGAATTTGATCCAGATTCGGTATCCGCGAATAAGCGCCAAATGCTCGCTCTTTCGATTCCACACGATTGCAGCGCTAGCTCCAAAACAACTGAGATCAAACTACAACTTCCAAGTAATTTTGATGTGAAAAGTTTTTCTTCTGTTGGTGTTTTTCAACATGGAAAAATCCTGAAGAGTTGGAAAGAAGTAATTAT